>JAUSOA010000017.1 GCA_030656435.1 Acholeplasmataceae bacterium
AAGAATTCCCATACACAATTCGTGTGGTTTCTGAAATTCTTGAATCCAATGGTTCATCCTCACAGGCAACAATTTGTGCAGGCTCAATGGCATTAATGGCTGCAGGCGTACCTTTAAAGGCTCCTGTTGCAGGGATTGCTAGGGGTTTAATAATGGAAGGTGAATACTACACAATCTTATCTGACATCCAAGGGATGGAAGATCATGAAGGCGATATGGACTTCAAGGTTGCTGGTACAAAAACAGGTATTACAGCACTTCAAATGGATATTAAGATCTCAGGCATTACCAAAGAGATTTTAAAGGAAGCATTAGAACAAGCAAGAATTGCTAGATTACACATTCTAGATCATATGAATGAAGTCGTTCCAGTCGTTAGAACTGAAATGTCTAAGTATGCTCCAAAGGTTAAGATGATGCAAATTAATCCAGATAAGATTAGAGATGTAATTGGTGCAGGTGGAAAAATCATCACACAAATTATTGAAGATAATAACATGGTTAAAATTGATATCGAACAAACTGGCCGCGTTTACTTGATGCATTCTGATATGAAGTGGGTAGATAGAGCGATTGAAAGAATTACTGCTCTAGTTAGAGAAGCTAAGGTCGGCGAAATTTACGAAGGTAAAGTCACTCGTATTGAAAAATTCGGTTGCTTCGTTGAATTATGGCCAGGTACTGAAGGATTGGTACATATTTCAAGACTTGCTAAAGAAAGAGTAGAAAAAGTTGAAGATATCGTTTCAATGGGCGATCAAATTCTAGTTAAGTGCATCGGAATCGATGACAAGGGTAGAGTAGATCTTTCTAGAAAAGATGCATTAATTGTAAAATAAAAAATTAGATGAGACTCCAAGCGAGTCTCATTTTTTTATCTATTTATGTGAAATAAGTGATAATTCTTTGATAATGAGGTTTAATTTATGAAAAAGTGGTATAATAAATACGTATTGGAAGGGGAATAAAAAATGAAATTGTCAGTTAGAACTGAATCGTTAAGAACGGTTAGAGAGGCGCATCAAGTGCCTGGTGTTATGTATGGAAAAGAAATTTCACCTGTGAATGTCCAAGTTGATGAAAAAGAATTCAAAGAAGCATTGAAGAAGTATGGAAAAAGTATGACCTTCAAGGCGGAATTGGATGGAGTCACGCATGATGTCTATATTAAGTACACACAAGGAAGAATCTTACTTCCAGAGACAATTATACATTTTGATTTGCATAGAGTATCTGCAAAAGAAATGTTTGAAACAACAATTCCAATTCAACTTGTAGGTAAGGAAGCATTTCATGGACAATCTTATTTGCTATTACAGGAACTAGATATGTTAGAAGTTGAATTTGCTCCTGGACAAGGACTATCAAAAATTGAAATCGATGTATCTAAATTAAAAGTCGGAGAATCATTACGTGTTAAGGATCTTAATCTTGGACATGGTATTGTTATACTTGAAGACATGGAACAAGTTATTGCTCACGTCAAGGAACAAACTATTTCAGAAGAAGAACCAGTTGTTGCAGCACCTGTTGTTGCACCTGTAGTTGAAGAAAAAATAGTTGAGACAGTAGAACAAAAAAGAAACAAAAAGTAAAAAAATAGCAATATAAATTAATGGAGATTAAGTCTCCATTTTTTTTATAGATTGCTCAATAAAGCCGTTATGAAGTGATCATAAACCTGTAAATTTGCAAAACAAGCACTTTTTTGATAAAATATAACTAATATTGAAAGGAGCATGATATGAAACTAGAACTAAGAACAAACAAATTATCTGAAGTACGAAAGAGTAATTTAGTACCAGGAGTTATGTATGGAAGATCCATTGAGTCAACATCTGTTCAAGCAGAAAAAAGTGAAGTTTTGGAAGCGATAAAGACATACGGAAAAAATAAAACCTTTAAGGTTAGGGTTGATGGTAAATATCAT
>JAUSOA010000106.1 GCA_030656435.1 Acholeplasmataceae bacterium
GCTCAGGGAATATCTAGATACAACATTTCAAAAAATAAGGTTATGGAAATTAATGTTTTGATTCCTTCTTTGGAGGAGCAAAATATGATAGGAGCCTCACTAAGTAAGATTGATAATCTTATAACTCTTCATCAGCGTAAGGTGAAAATGATTAATTCAGTCCTGAAAGCAATCTCATAATTTGGTCTATATCTTTGTTCTCGAGTTCATGAATAATATGCAGATAAGTTTTTTGAGTTGTTGTCATACTTGCATGACCCAATCTTCTAGCTACACTTGCAATCGAAACCCCTGAAAATAATAATAAGGATGCGTGTGTATGTCGTAATCCATGTATTGATATCTGAGGAAGTTTCAATCTTTTACAGTGTCTATTGAGTGAATGATTAATAGTTGAATTATAGGTTTTACCTTCAACAAATATGGGTTTGTTTATATCCATATCCTTTAACAATCCAGAAAACTGATTTACTGTTCTCCAATCTATTTGTATTTTTCTCATTGAGGATCTATTTTTGGTTTCTTGAAAGCCTCCTTCACCTTTATAATCCCATGTCTTATTTATTGAAATCGTTTGATTTGCATAATCGAAATCTTTAGGTGTTAGTCCAAGTGCTTCAGAAAATCTCATACCAGTTTTTGCAATAACCAAAATCAACCAATCTGCATTCATTTCGTTTGCTAGATTCAAATTTGATAGAAGTGTCTGCACTTGAAATTGATTCAAGTATTTAATTTTCTTCTCTTTAGGTTTCCTGCCTTTTATTATGGTTTTCCTAGTTGGATCATTTGCAATTAGCCCTTCATCAACTGCATCCAATATAGATCCTTTTAACTGGTGGTGAAAATCCATTGTGGTTTGTTTTTCATGATATTCAGCATAGTCATTTAATAGCTGTTGGTACACTGTTCTAGATATGTCTGAAGTCTTCAATATCGGTGCTAGTCTTTTTAACCACGATAAAGCGAGATAATATTTTTTTAGTGTTACATTCCTAATTGCTCCCTCTTTATACATTTTTATCCAATTTTCGTAATAATCGATGAATAGTTTGCCTCTTTTTTGCATTGTATTGTCCTCTTCTATGGTTTTACTTACGCTGATGAAGGGTGATAAGTTTTTCAATAGACAGAATAAACGTTCCAATTTTATCCTGTTCAGTTTTAGTTGGTGCTATAAAGTCAAACGCAGAAAGTTCGCTACGATTTATCTTTGGCATACCCGATCTCATTGATACTGAAACTGAATATTTGTAAAATTTATCTGTCTGAAGTAGAGTGTATAAGAAAGTTTGCTTAAGATCGTTTTTACCTCTTAGAACATATGAATCTGCACTACAAAGCCCTTTATATGGTGCATAAACATACTTTCCTAATTGCGGATTAATCTTTCCATAAATGATGTCGTCCTTTTCAAACTGGAACTTTCCGCTAATTAAACCATCCTCACCGACAGTCTTTACATTATTAAGTAGTTTACCAGTAAATGATTCAATATTTCCAGGACCAATGTGTGGAAGATTATTATATTCTCCATTAATTGGATTTACCATATTAGTCAAAATATCGACTTTTTCTTTCCAATTACACTGTTCCCAAGTTATAGAAAAAAGAACCCCTAAAGGTTCTTCTTATCACAAAGTTTATCACTAGTTTTCATTGATGTCTAGGGGAAGTTTTATCTCAAATCCACCTTCATAAATAAATCTTCTTAGGAACTCATCGATTCTCATATGTACTTTAGAAATTGACAATTTTGCCTTTTCTAACCATTCAAAATAATGTCTTGCTTTAGAAATATCAACTGTGTTTTTCAGGTCATCAAATCTTCCGAACTCATTCATTGAGTCTACTGTCACTTTTATACTTAAAAACTGTCTAAGTTTGGATTCATCTAGACCCAATAGGATTGCACATTTGGAAATCTGATCGTTTTTTGCTTTTACTTGATATTCTGTTATGTAATCACGCAGTGACTTACCTACTACAATAGATGCATCCCCACGTTCGATATCACGTAAAAATATGGATGCATACTTTTGTTCTTCCTGTGTTAATGTTGCAAATGTACTATGAAGTTCATTTAGGGTCTTCTCTCTATCTTCTTGGTTTCCACTATCCAGTGCTTTAAGATACTTTTCAAACTTGGAATTCATGTAGTTGGTATCAATTAATCCGGTATTGATCTCAGTTAAATAACCATCGATTTCGTAGGGTAAATCACCGGATTTTGTCTTTTCTGATGTTGGTAACTCTTTGTATCTGAGCGCTAATGTTAGATAATCGTTCTCTCCAAATTTAATCTCTAAATCTTCTTCAATCAAGAAATCAACTTCATTAACATCATCCCAATTGAAACCTTGGATTTTAGCTGCTTCTAGTGATTCGTTGAGTTGTCTAAACAGTTTCGAGAATTTTGCTTTTGTTGCTGGATCATCTGGTAACTTGGTAAAATCAGTGGTTTCTTCATTCATAAATAGGCTTTCTATTTCTTTATAAATGACATTCATTCGATCAAGATTATCTTTGATTTTAGGAACGAATAGTCCTAGTGGTTTATCACCAGAATAAAGTTTAATCGCAATTTCAATGTTTTTTTCCATTGTATGTGGTTTTCTATAATATTTTACGGTGCCGAATGGTTTATCAGGACCAAAAAGGCGATTGGTTCTAGAAAATGCCTGAATGACGTGCTCATATTTCAAGACTTTATCTGCATAAAGTGTATTAATCCATTTAGAATCAAATCCAGTTAGCATTTGATCAACAACAATCAATAAGTCAATTTGTTTTTCGGGTGTTTTGTCAATGTTTATGTAGGGTTCTTTATGAGCTAACCTGGATGCAACATTCCTCTTATACATATCCCAATTTCCAAGATTATAAGTCATCCCATAGCGAGCATTGTAATCTTCTAGTAATTCTACTAAGCCTTCTTCTTTAAATGCGGTACCACCATTATTATCGATACTTGGATCAAATAAACCAACTACTTTTAAAGTGGGGCCTTGTGCTTTAAAAACCCTATAATATTCGATGGCTTCTTTGATACTATTTGTCGCAAAGATAGCATGAAATTTTGAGTTTCGGCTTAATGTAGTCCAGTTTGATAGAATATCTTCTACAACCATTTGATGGTGCTTTGGATTATCATATTGTGAACTGGGAATATAATCCTCAATACCCTTAATGAAATTACCATTTTCATCATAATACCCAGCCATCGGTACACTATTGATAAATTCGTAGTACTTATCACTTTTAGCTGGATCTGAGATAGCTTCTGCTTCACTGTTTGATTTTGCTTTTTCTAAAGCAACAATTTTTCTTAAATCAATGTCTTTATAGGTCAATACTTTATATGGATCAAATCCCAGAACGTTTTTATCTCTAATACCGTCTGCGATACTATATCGATGTAATTCATTGCCAAAAATATCCGCTGTTGTTGAATCATTACGTTCATTTTCTTTATGAATCGGCGTGCCTGTAAAACCAAAGAATATTGCTTGTGGGAATGTTTTTTTAATGGTATAAAGCATCTCTCCAAAAGTAGATCGATGGGCTTCATCCACAATAAAAACGATGCGTTTGGATTTCATTAATTCAATGTCTTTTACTTTTAATCCTTCTTCATCTTCACTTATTCTGCTCATCTTTTGAATAGATGTAACGATCAATGTGTTTGCTGGATCAGTGCTTTTAAGTTTAGTCACTAAAATGTTTGTGTTCTCAGTGGCTTGCACATCTTCATTTTCATTGGCAAAATTCTTATATTCGCTTAATGACTGTGTGCCGAGTTCAATACGATCGACTAGAAAAATCACTTTATCCGCATCTTTGGAGGTAGCAATGAGTTGTGCGGACTTAAAGCTAGTCATTGTCTTAACAGAACCAGTGGTGTGCCAAATATAGCCGCCTAGATTGTTTTTCGCACTCCAATCTGTTTTAGATACCTTATCAGAAATTGCATATGCTGCATAATATTGATAGCTTCTCATGACTTTTAATAAACCATCCGTATTATCAGCTACTGTATAGAAACCAATTAATTGGTGTGCCATAGGTATGGATAGCAATTTTGCTGTAACTTCTTTCCAGTCATTGATAGGTTCGTTGTTAAAATCCGCCCAATGGAAATAGAAGTTTGGATTAAACTTGTTATCTTCACCAGGATTGGAGAAGTATAAAGTTTCTTCTGGGTTCATTGCAACAAAAATCTGAATCAGAGAGTAAATGCCTCTATAAGTGCCTTCTCTTGAATATTTCTCAACTTGGTTTGCAGATTGAGATACTGGTATACCTGATTTTTTTAATTCGATATGAATGACAGGCATTCCATTAATCAGAAGTAATAAATCTCCTCTTCGATCATTTAATATACCCTGTGTTCTAAACTTTGGTTGACTGACAATTTGGTATTTACTATTTCCAGCAGCAATCTCCATCCGGTCATAGATTTTTAGACTAATTTCTTTCCCACAATGAAGTCTATCGTTTGGGTTATCTCTCTTGATAGAAACAGTTTTACCATTGATGAATCCATTGAGTTTCAAAGGCGTTCTTAAAGACTTGATTTGCTCAAGGATTTGTTGCATTTCAGAATCTGTTAAAGGCTGGTTATTCAATCGATCGATTTCACGATTATTCGTAAATAAAATGTTTGCCCAGTTTTTAAGCAAATCTTCTTCAGTTGGGTTTTTAATGACTTCTTTTTCCCATCCATATTGAGATAAGACTGAAATCAGTTCTTTTTCAAAGACTAATTCATTATCATATGCCATAAATTAACCACCTTTCTAGACAAACATCTTTTGAAGCAATGCATTTTTAATATTTTTAAGCTTTTCATACTTACGTTGATGAAGAGTGATAAGTTTGTCTATTTTGACAAAGAGATTTCCGATCTTTGCTTGCTCATCAATTTTTGGATACGTAACACTCACCGATTGAACTAGTTGACTATTTAGATTATTTACAACCCCACCAGATGCTAATGATTTGTATTGCTCTAGCATTTTTTCTGATGATAGTAATTCTAATAGATACTCTAGATTAAAAAGCTTTTTCTCATCTCTGATTAACAGCCAACCATCATGAATACAGCCATTAATAGCCATTATGTATGGTCTTCCAAAACTCATGGAGTTCGATAGAATTAAATCGCCTTTATATACAAATCGAGAATTCTTTGCACCTTCAGGAATAATCTTTTCTTCGGTTGATGTGATGTATCGTGAGTCATTAGCGACGTCTCCAATTTTTATCCAATTTACTCCATCATCTTTATTTGTTAAGTAGTTTTGAATTGGTCTAGGTGACCCACCACGTTGTATCAACACACAATCACCTAACTTACGCTGTTCCCAAGCGTCAGTAAATCCTCTAAAACGTAATTTTGGAGTTACCTCGCCTGCTTTTGGAAACATTTTGTCTAAAAGTGCCATCTTTGTATTAACTAACTTGTGATACTTACGCTGATGAAGAGTTATAAGATTATCAATCTTACTTAGTGAGGCTCCTATCATATTTTGCTCCTCCAAAGAAGGAATCAAAACATTAATTTCCATAACCTTATTTTTTGAAATGTTGTATCTAGATATTCCCTGAGC
>JAUSOA010000110.1 GCA_030656435.1 Acholeplasmataceae bacterium
ATCAGGAAAAGAGCACCTTTTAACGATGGAGGTTTCTCTAGGACAATATGGGCCATTAATTGCTCAAATTCAAAACTCAATATCAAACCTAAATAAGATTTATAGAGAAATACTCGTTTATACCGGTCCTGAACCAGACCAATATCGAGATTATCAACTCGAACAAAGAGTACCAAATTTGGTTCAAAGATTAAAATCTGAAAGAGATAATTTGAGTTACGTTAGAGAAAGCATTATTAAAATATCTGGTACGAAGAGTGAAAAAACAGGTATCTTGGATACAGTTCTTCTACAACTGGATGATTTAATCCGTAAGCCAAGAGAGATTCATAAGAAACTACTTTCCTATAATTCTAATGTTTCATCACTTGGAACACTTGTCATCCTATTATCTTCACAGCCTTTAGAAATTGATTACTTTGTTATTCATGACCCAGTAGAAAAATTACCACAGGGGAATGCAAGTTTTATATCCAAATTAATTTATAGTGTTCGTGCATTTATTGGATCATTTACAGTCAATTATGCAGCAATTGGACAAACATCCTATGATTCTTCCAATGAAACGATTGAAGTTTGGCTATCAATAGGTAAGGATCAGGCCAATGTACTTCGTAAATTAATTGATGAATCATTTACACCAAACCATAATATTCAAGTTGACTTAAAGCTTGTTAATGGTGCAGTCTTACTTCCAGCAACGCTATCAGGAGAAGGTCCTGACGTCGCGATGGGTGTAGGAAATGATGTACCTGTCAATTACGCGATGAGAAATGCAGTGCATGACTTATCTAAATTTCCTGACTTTAATACTATTACACCACGATTTAAGGCAAGTGCCTTTACACCATACACCTATGAAAATGGCGTTTACGCACTTCCTGAACAGCAAATATTTTTAATGATGTTTTATAGAACGGATATCTTTGATGAGCTTGGCTTAACTTATCCTAATACTTGGGATGAAGTGATTCGAATGATTCCAGATCTTCAAAAGCATAATCTAGAGTTTTATTTACCAGTTCCAATCACGCAAGGAGCAGTAGTGAATCTTCCTCCAAATCCAATATTCTCAACCATGTTTTACCAAAATGATGGCGAGTTTTATGTGAATGGAAACAAAGAATCAGGATTCAATGAAGGCTTAGGTCCTCAAATCTTTGAAACTTGGACAAGATTTTATACCGATTATTCATTCCCTGTAGAAGCCAATTTCGCAAACCGCTTTAGAAGTGGACAAATGCCAATTGGTATTACATACTATAATACCTATAACACACTTTCCGTGTTCGCTCCAGAAATTAGAGGGAAATGGGATTTCGTGCCTGTACCAGGAACACTTGTTTCTGATGGAATGGGTGGAACTACAATTCGAAGAGATACAGTATCAACAGGTACTGGTGCAATCATCTTGTCGCAATCCAAGAAAAAGGATTCCTCATGGGAATACTTAAAATGGTGGACAAGCACTGAAACTCAAGTCCAATTTGGACGTGAGATGGAAGGTATTTTAGGGGCAGCAGCAAGATATCCTACAGCAAATGTGACTGCAATGAGCATGCTACCTTGGACAGTTAATGAATACAGCAAGCTTTCTGCTCAATGGAATGAAGTGCGTGGTATTCCAGAAGTACCAGGCGGATACATGACAGGTCGACATTTAGATAACGCATTTAGACTTGTTTATGAGGATAAATCAAATCCAAGAGAAACCATTTATGATTATGTACAAACCATTAATGAAGAAATAGCGAAGAAA
>JAUSOA010000002.1 GCA_030656435.1 Acholeplasmataceae bacterium
CCAACGTCCTAATTCTTTATCAGGTATAACTATTCTATCTTCATCATACTTGTTTTCCTGTATGCCCGGAAGAATATCCATATGAAAATCTCCGGAATAATTCAACCTAATACAGCGATTTTTTGGTTCAAGTAATTTTTCATATTTTCCATTTGCAGCAAGTCTACGATTTAATTCTTTGTATAATTGGTCGGGAGTTATATTTGTTTTGTCTGATACTAAATGAACAACAATATCTAAGTCAAATTCGTCAGAAGCCAAGGGTTTTATTGCCGTACCTATTCTCACAGAACCTTGGGGATAAATACTAACTGTGACCTTTTTGAAAAACCCATCGTCTTGTTCAATCCAGTCCTTTACTCCAGTATAACTAATTTCCATCCTATCTCTTCGGGAGGAATCAAGTTGGATACTTGCTGCCATCTTATCAAGCAGGTCATCCATTTGTGTTTTTGAATCTCTAAACTGTACCATATAATTAATTTTTAAATAATTTTTTACTATGGGGTAATATTTTCTTGCCTTGAGCTGTAAAACCATTCATGATTTCATCCCTTGTAGCAAAAATGTAGTCATCGCTTTTAGAATAGGCTAATCGCTTAAACTCTGCCTCCTGATCATCACTATCCCATTTCAATTCGTATATATCTGCATATAAGAACTCATCCGTGGGGAAAAAAGAAGATTTCTTTATATTACTATAATTTGAGTGGCATAAATTGAATTGGATGTAAGGAAATTTTCGACTATCAATAATACGATCAATGATGAGTTCTTCATAAAATTCTCGCCAGGGGTCCGTTTCTCTATTTCTTTTTGATTCAAACCATAATAAAAACTTATTAAGATTTTTTCTATGATTAATTCTTCGCCTTAAATCGTTCTTACTTATGTCATCATTAGGCATATATGTACACGGATATATTCCTAAATCATTAAATAAATCAGAGTTTTCATTCTTTAAATAACGATATACACCACCTACAGGTTGGTAGCCAATTTGGTCACGATGGTTTTTAATTAAGAAATATTTTCCCTCTATCTCTATCTTAAAAAGATATGCCATTGATATTCGTATTTCTTGATTTCTTTTAATTAAATTACACTGAATAAGTAATTTAATTCGCTTTCGTTCCTCCCATATAAAAGTAACAAATTCAATAAGTGCACCCAAAAGCAATCCTATTGCAATTTTATACCATGCACTTTTACTATCTAGGTTAATCCAAAACCAACTAATCACAATAATTAATAATCCCACAATTAGCTGAACAACACCTTTTTTATTCATATTTATTCATTTTAACTATCTTTGTTTAAGAGATGGTTCTCCTGTCTATCAATAAAATGACTGTCTTTTATAAATTTTCCCCTCAATTGTAGAAAAAAATAAAAAGTCAGTCAATAAATATTTAGAGAAATGGATGAAAAAAGGTTAGTTATTCAGTTACAAAGACTTACTTCTATTACCAATGAGGAATGGATAGTCACTTCCAAAAAATGTTATAATTTTTTACAATACAGACTCAAAGGTAAAACAGGCTGGGGTGTTCATTCGGAAACTAATTTAGGAATTAGTGCATTTGATTAT
>JAUSOA010000115.1 GCA_030656435.1 Acholeplasmataceae bacterium
TATGAAGTGCTAAAGATTCTTGCATGATGTCCATAAATTTTCTCCTACTTATCATTAGTTTTTTTTCTTGAAATTATGCAAAAAAATATCATTGAAGTGGGGTTATTCATCCTCTTTTTTCTCAATTAATACCCACCTTGGTACAACTAACTGAAATTTTGATAAATACTTTCCTTTATATTCAGATTCGCTATTTAAATATCGCACACTTTTTTTTATGTGTTTCTCTAATATCTTAAAAAAATCATCAGAAAGATTTAGCCTTGATCTGTGCAATGATAATATGAAGGCAACTTTTTGATATAAACCTTGATTATTGTAATGTTCTAAATATGTAAGTATTTTTTGCTCCTTGATTTGGTTCACTAAATCCATATTGTTTAATATTTCATCTAAACTAGAGATTTTGTCAATATGGTAAATAGCATCAATAATGGTACGTTCAATGTCTGTAACCCTTACTCCTTTTGTATATGATGGCTCAATTACACCAAAGTCACCAATAGATTTCACATATTGATAGTATATACCTTCAAATTCAAAAGAGTTAAAATGAATTGATGATGAAACATAAACAGTGTTATATACCTGATTAGAATAACCATAGAAGTCAAAAGCGGAGTAATGGCTAATGTAGGAGGATTTGTTTATGTTGGATGCGATTTGAAACTTATCAGCATATACATCACCCGTAGATGCGTTCACACAAGAATAAAGATTGTTTCGGATTTTTTTTAGTAGTCCCTTCATGACAAGTCTTCTAAGAGCAGAATATGTCGTCGACTCATTTTTATAAATTTCTTTTGCATCTTCAAATGTAAAAACAGTTTTTTCAGATAGTTCCTTATATCCTGTCATATTTTCACCTTCTTTACTTTAATTATACGACATTATTATTCATATTTCAATACTTTTGTCGATATATTAAACTAAAACGAAGCAAACATCCAAATTATTCTGGATGCTTCTATTTCTTTCAAGTTGAATTTTCTATATTTGATTACTGCTACATCTTTTTTAATTCATCAAATATATCCCATACACCGCTTGATGTATTGGATGCAACAAAATTATACTTACCATTATTTGGGTTATAGCTTGATGTAAATGAGATTCCTGGGTCTCCCCCAAATAGATATGGATAGATACCATCATTTGCCTTCTTAAGCCATAAACCAAGACCATAGAAGTTATTTGTTTTCTCATCGACAACAACGTGTGGGTGCATAAATATTTCGACTAGTTCTTTCGATATTATTTGATAATTAAAGAAGGATTCCCATATTTTTTTCATATCGCTATTGGAGATTATTGCCCCGCCATCTCCACCTGCTTGATAGGGTAATAGATCGTGATTCGTTAAGGAATCCTCTTCATTACCTAAATATCCTAATGCAGTATGCTCAGGAAATTGACTTAAGTGATAAATCCCGCTTCTAGTAATTCCTAAGGGCATTAATAGCTCATCATTAATAAAGTCTTTATATGATTTTTTTGAAACCTCTTCAATAATGATTCCTAGGTAAACATATCCTTGATTGTTATAATTGAATTTTTCACCTGGGATGAACTTTTGTGGATCCTTAGAAAATATTGGAATAAAGTCTTTAGGGTTAATTAGATCTTTATAGGGTACGCTAAATGAGATAGGCTCTTGATCATCTAATAGATCTTCATCTAAGTAATCAGAGATTCCAGAGGTATGAGAAAGCAAATCTTTGATAGTTATATCAGGATGAATTGAATCCATCTTTAAATCATATAATTCCTTAGCCTTTGAATCTAAACTCATTTTTTTCATATCGATTAATTTTCCAATAGCAAGTGCAGTTAAAAACTTAGTCCCACTTGCTACAGCAAATAAGGTATCTTGAGTTATAGGAATATTAAGTTTTCTATTTTCCATACCACTTACGTATTGAAAGGTGATTTGATGACCTTCTTCGATACTGACTATACCGGAGTACTTCTTTTCTTTAAGAACGTTTAATAATGCTTTATATTTAAAATCGTTTTTCATTTACTCACTACCTATTCTTTTTTACTATCTTTTGGAATTCATCAATCATCGCAACTCTTTTTGTGTATTTAGCTATTCCGATATTAGAAACATCTACATAGTTATCAGGAAATGCTTTCATATAATTTTTGATCATCCAAGCAAGCTTTCTATATTGGTTTCTTGTGTTAGCCTTATCTATTTCTTTCAATAAAAGGTTTGAATATATTCCATTTCTCTCTTCAAGAAATAGACTGTCAAAAGAGCTGTTATAAGATAAAATCAAGTATGGTTTCCTACTTATAACCTCAAGTAACCAATCAAACATTTTTTCTTCATTATAGATTTTTGCCAAAAAGTCAAAATCTTCATCATTTTTTTTAATTAATGTTGCAACAAAATCATTCCAATCTTCTTTGTTCAAGCATGCTTTTATTTTGTAAAATAGATCAAAATCGTATATACCAATCAACTCTACACCAAGTCTTTTAACCTCGCTCCAGTTTTCTAGGCTCATATAATGATTCATCAGAGATTTCTCGATATTTTTAATATTGCCTCTTTGTTCGAATATCTTAAGTCCTTTATTCAGATAGTCGATTGCTTCATTGATATTCGATTGAGCTAGCAAATCTGCATATTCTAAATAAAAGAATGCGAATTGTTGATTGTTAATTAAAAACTGTTTTATCTCCGTTGGTTTAAATCTTTTTATCAAGTCATATTGAAGTTCCTTTATTAACCCAACTGTATAAATTCCGTATATTTTCTTACCCTCCCGGTTAATCTTTTGCTCGAAGAAGGAATATATCTCTTTATAATACAAATCATCATATCCAAAGTGAATCAATATAGGATAAAAATTAATAGCGAAGTCAGAGTGTATTCTTTTCGCACAAAAGAGTAGCATTTCAAACTCTTTTCCTATATTAGAATCCCCTGCCTGAATAGATTCAATCACTTCATGCTCTAGAATATCAAAAATTTCTCTTAAAACCGACTGCAAAAATCCACTTGAATCATCAGATGATAATAAAAGATTGGTGTTTTCTCTATATTGATCACTTAAGATATCAAATCTTCGAATTGATAATCTTTTCCCTATGTATTTCTTTATCCTATCATTTAGTTTAGAGGCATATTGTATAGTTTCACGGTAATCCATAAATATATCTTCATCTTCTTCATATTCTATTTCCTCATGCTCTTCATCGAGTAAGTCTCTAGATAGTAGATATAAAGCAGATGCTACATGCTTACACTCGCTTTGATGGTATGGGCAACTGCATGAGTAAGATAGTATATTATAATCATTATCTAGTTCTGCTTTTACTTCATAGATAGACTGACCTTCACACGAAAATTGATAAATTCCCTTATCACTTTTTTCAAGCTTTATTTTGTTGTTTTTAAAGTAATAATATCCTCTTTCAAGCATTTTAGTAGGAAATAAGTCTATAAAATCATAAAGATTCATAAGGAAAAACCTCGCTTTGATATAATATTGTTAAAGGGGTGGTCTCTGTGATAAAAATTGATAAGGTTATTGAAGCTCTTGAATTTTCACTAATGTCAAATATGGATCCTATGATAACACCATATTTTGATAGGAAAAAACAAGAATTTGTTTATTTTGACGAGCATGAGTTTGATGCTATTATCGATGATGATAATCAATATATTGGTTTCTACGAAGAAATTTACTCAAACACAATCATTGAATCTTTTATACTCACAATAAATGACACTCGAATTAAGGAAAGAATGTTTGATATATTTCGTGGTAAGGGTAAGTATTCACGAATCAAAAACTACTTCTATACCTTGGGTTTGGAAAGAGAATACTATAAATTTAGAGATGAATTCATCAAGGAAAAAGCAATTGAGTGGTGCAAAGAAAACAACATCAGTTATGAATTATAGAGAAAAATCAGTAATAAGAATGAAACTAAATTGCAAATTGATCCAATATCTCTAAAACTTCCTTGCATTCATAAGCCACATCACGTTTTTCATTACCTATTTTTGAAATAATTCCTGAGTCTAATAAAATCTCTATATTATTTCTAACCGCTTGATCATTTGCATCATGTTTATTTTTTATGTATTTAACATCGAGTACTGGTTGAATTAATAAATCATCTAGTATTTTCCAAGCAAGTGCATCCTTTCTAACATCAAGTTTGATATGCCACGAATCCTTTAAGCTTAACATTGCATCAAGTGCTTTATATACCTTAGGAACAATTTGAAGTGCATTATCTAGTAATAGCTTTATGATTTCTTCATAGTTCCCGTCTTTAAATACATTCAACGCGTGAATGTATTTTTTAGGGTCTTTTACAAGTTCAACTGAAAAAGGAACGTATATGTTTTCTAAAAATAATGATTGTTTCAATATAACTTGAATAAGTATTCTACCCACTCTACCATTACCATCACTAAAGGGGTGTATGATTTCAAAATAAGCATGTGAAAATGCCGCTATAATCAAAGGATGTAAGTCTTTTCTATTCACAAATGATACGAGTTGGTTCATATAGGTACTTAAATGTTTTGGATGTGGTGGAACATAATCTGCTTCATGCGGTAATTGATTGGATGATCCAATCCAGTTTACTACTTTTCTTATACCTTCATCCTTGAGATTTAACTCACCCTCATGCATAAGATTTCGATGCATTTCGATGATTAACTCCAAGTCTATCTTTCTTTGATTATTAACGCTAGAGATTAAAGCTTCTAGGTTGGATTGGATTATTTTCGCTTCAGCCGTATTCTTTTTACTTAGTTGAGCCAATGCTACATTTCTATTACTTGCACGATAGTGCTCTATTTGCGAGCTTGATAAGGCTTCAGTTCTAAGCAGTAACATAGGAAATGCGATAAGTTTTTCTTTGACAAATCCATCAAGTTTTGATAACACTTCAATAGTTTCCATTAGGAGTTCACTTGTTTTCGGACTTAAAACAATATCAATATTTGATAGGTCATTAATGACAGCACTTTGATATGGTTTATTGGAAAGCTCTCTATTTTTTCTGGACATGTAAGTTAAATAGTTTGTGTTATCTAAAAAAATTCCTTCATAATAAACAAATGGCTTCATATGAATCACTCCTCTAATTTGACTTTATTTTACAACAAAAACATAGAATTAACAAGGTAGTTATTCTACTTTAAGTGATTATCGTAGAATAAGGACGTCTTTTGTTCTATGTTTTTAGTTTTTAATAGATTTACAATGGGGTATTTTACTTCATGTGCCTTTTAAAAATAAAGAACTCGATTGCTTAAACCGAGTTTTTTGATCTATAATTTTTTAAGTACTGCAACCTTACACTCAACCTGATGTTCTATCCCATTAATAACAACTGGAACTTGAACTGCTTCATTATGAATGTATTCTACCTTGACAGTAGTTTTACCAACCTGAAGAATTTGATTAACTTCTAATGAGTCTTTCGCTCTAAATGTCATTGATTCCATGTTCTTGTCTAGTATCCCATAAATAGGCATATCTAGATTGATGAACTCAGAGGTTACCTTCTTCATCTTGACTGATTCTTTTTTAAATGCTTGATAAAGTTCCACCTTTTCCTTGGTGTCTACTGCGTATTGTTTAACTTCATCTACAGCTTTATCTGCTTGTTTTTTAACTTCTCTAAAAAATTCTTTACTTTGTTTTTTCATATTTTAATGAACCCTCCAATCTCTACTTATATTATACCCTTAAATGCTAAATTTCATTAAAATTAAAAGAGTTCATCTAAAAGAAGATAATAATCTAACCTTTTTTCATCAAGTGTTATGCCAAGTTTTTCTATTATCAACGATTTATATTCATTCGATTTTATATTGTAATCAAACGAGCGTATCAGTAAGCTTATATCTTGATAGATATCAGCGATTCCCGCTCTGGATAAATCGATATACCCAGTAATTTGATCCTCTTTGATAAAAATATTGGGCAATCAGTAATCGCCATGGCTCATAACAAGTTCTTCTTCTATTTGGTTCGCTAAAAGATACTGATAGAGATCATTTGGTGTCTCAAATCTCTTCTTTGTAAGCTCTTGATCCCAGTCATCGATATCAACTGTGTTATCTTCAATTCTTTGTTTCGCAAGTTTTAGTTTATTTTCAATTCTGTTATCAATAGGACAATCAACAATTGGAATCTTCCAGAAAGATTTAATTCCCGAAACCAAGGAATCAATTAACTTTTCTGGATTTTTCATGAGTTCTTCATCACAAGCCATGAATCCATCCAGCTTCGTCATCAGTAGATAGTAATAATTTTTATTATT
>JAUSOA010000122.1 GCA_030656435.1 Acholeplasmataceae bacterium
TGGTTGAACTGACTTGATAATGTTCTGTTCGCAGTAGCAGCCTCGACTTGATCAAGTGCTCCAAATCTACCAAACAAGATAAAGCCAGATAAAAGCAGTAAAACAATCATTAATTTCTTATTCATTTTATACACCTCTTCATATGTGGGAAAACGATTTCCTAATTTTTAAAAAAATATAAGCGCAACCCTTGTCACTAGTGGGAAAACGGTTTCCCATTTTGTGTAAAAAAAAAGTGTCTCTTCAGTTTTTACTTTAGGCAACACTGCTTAAACATTCATGTATGCGTTTACAGTAGTTATTATATATGGATTTATTTTTAAAGTCAACTAAAATAAATCTTAATTTTTCTTTGTTGAGTTACGCTCTATGAGCGTGACAGGAATATACTTGACGATTTGTCTTTTTTCAGTAGGATGTTCAATCGAATTTAAGAGTTCCTGAGCAGCGAGTGAACCGATGGCTTTTGTATCCTGTCTAATCGTTGTTAAAGTCGGTGTATAATGTCTTGCAAAATCGATATCGTCGTAGCCGATCACTGAAACATCATCAGGCACTTTAATTCCTTTTGCTTCGAGTGCTCTAATAACGCCAAAAGCTAAAACATCAGAAAAGACTAATATCATTTCTGGAAGATTATTTTTCCGATTTGCAATGATTTCTCCAGCTCTATAGCCACTTTCAAATCCGAATTCATCAGCAATAATCACGCTATCTTCATTGAATTCTAGATTTTTATGAACCATCACGTTTCTAAATGTGTCCATTCTTGTCATAAAGGATCTCGCACTCAATGGACCTGAAATTGCAATAATTTTTTTCATTCCGAGCTTGATAGCATGTTCAATGCCTGTAATGATGCCCATAGCGTCATTACTAATAATAGAATGCAAATTTGGCATGACAACATCTGCAGAAACGCAAGGAATTGTACTGTTGACGACCTCGATGATGTTTGGATTGTTGATATTACCCATTACGATTAAGACACCATCAACTTTTTTATTTCGACACCATTCAAGATAGGTGAGTTCATTATGACCGAGTTTGCTTACGATTAATACAATCTCATAACCATTTTCTTCGACATAATTCTTAAATGATTGAAGAATACGCGAGAAAAAGGGATGCTCAAAACCAATTAAAGAGATGTCGGAATAAATAACGCCAATCGTCCAGCTTTTTTTAGCACTTAAAATGCGCGCATTGCTCATTGCAACATATCCTGATTCTTGAACATACTTTAAAACACGTTCTCTAGTCTCAGGACTGATTCGACCAGTGTTATTCACTATTTTTGAAATTGTGCTTGGGGCAAGATTTAATTCTTTAGCAACTTCGACTATGGTTTTTTTCAACTCGTCCACCTCATTATCATTATATACTAGTTTTTTCTTATCAGTAATTTTTAAAATAAAATGATCAAGAGGACCATCAAATTGTGTTTCTATTTCTAATTGAAAAACGAATACACCTTTAGAATATCAAAAAAAGAACACTTTTTTGTATAGAAAATGATAAAATAAATTCACAATACACAAAAATGAGGTATATGATGAGTAAAAAGAAGAAAATTCTAATTATCATTTCCATCGTTTTATTTGCCTGGTTGGTTATGCTTTCTACTGATATTATATTGGCAGAAAAAGATCAAGCGCCAGTCTTTTACTTTCGCATGGATTCCTACGATGATGGGGGATCTCAAAAATATATAGGATTATTCTATCAAGTCTATCATGTGAAATCCATAGATGCTTCAAATCAAGGTCAAATTGTTGACTATGGATATCATCTTGTCCCTTGGTTTTATTCTCTAGATTATGTCAAGGAATATGTAATAGAAGACACTTAAGGAAACTGATGTTTTCCTTATTTTTTTTGTGTTGATATCTTTTCCAATGAATTAAAAAATCGTGTATAATAGATGTGGATTTCATATAGAGGGGGATTCGTTTATGCTAAGAAGACAAATGGGCAATAGCCCAAAAAGAATTCATAGGTATCGCTATTTAGGATCATCAAAAAGAGAACACCAAAAACATATCATTTTAAGAGAAGAATCTCTTTATAAGCCACTGCTTACGATTATTTTGGTACTCGTTTTTATACTTGTTATTATATTCCCAATTTCTATATTTGATAACATGATTCCCGAGGTCATGACTTTTTTGAGAAGACTTTTCGGTTGGATGAGCTTATCAGCAGTAGGGACTCTTTTAATTCTTCCTGTTTCTGTATATGATGTTGAATTGATTCGGATATTTTCTGATACAATCAGATACACTACAGGCTATGTTCTATTTGCAATCGCTTTTGCAGTATTCGCAGATACATTCTTTGCATTTGTAGGGTATAGATTTACGAAGCAACTTTCCAGATTATTTGCGAGAAAGGTTACAAAAAGCGATAGAGATAAATCCAATGCGAAATTAAGAAAATATGGAAATATTGGTATGTTTTTCTTCGCATGTACTCCACTACCCTTTACACTTGCCGTTTATACAGCTGGAGCGATAAGACTGAATAAACAAGGCTTTATAATTGCAGTTGCTGCAGGACGTCTTGTTAAGTATTCAGCATTTGCTTTATTCTTAAGACTCTTTGATATCAATTTAGTCGAGATAGGACAAAATCTATTAACCAACATATTCGGTTAAGATAAATAAACATTTGAATCAACAGTATGAATCAAATATTGGAAACCGTGTGAATTCAAGGTTTCCATTTTTATTCAACATGTGAAAATGATATAATCAAAATAGGTGATTAGATGAAAATAAAACTAGAATCAAAAAACTATATCGATTTGCATTTACTAGATCAAGAAATAAGAGATGTTGTTCTTATTTTTCCTGGTGGTGGATATGAGAGAACCTCAAGTCGTGAGGCAGAACCAGTTAGAGATGTATTTCTTAAAGAGGGGTATCATACAGCGATTTATTACTATAGAGAAGAAAAACTGATCTATCCACAAATCAATATCGAGGGACAAAAAGCTATTGAAATACTTAAAAATAACCCTTTCATTAGAAAGATTTTTTTAATTGGTTTTTCAGCTGGGGGTCATTTTGCAATCATGCTGGCATCTCTTTATCCAGAGTTAATTCAAGGAACTATATTGGCTTATCCAGTTGTCTCATCCGATAAAACGATTTATCATGGCGGCTCCATGCGTAATCTTTTGGGAACAAATTTGACTGAAGAAACATGGGAAGCAGTATCTATTGAAAAACAAGTAAACTCTAAAATGTCTCCTGTATTCATTATGCATACAATGGATGATTCATCAGTACCAGTAGAAAATAGTATAAGACTTATTCAAGCATTAAATAAGCATCAAATCTATACAGAATCCCATTTTTATCCAAAGGGAAATCACGGAGTTTCCTTAGCTACCAAGGAGGTTTCCTTTGAGGAAATGAATCCAGATGAATTCGTAGAAAAATTTGGTTATATTTCAAGCTGGATTCATCTAGCAAAAGACTTTTTAAGGAGGATTAAATCATGATAAATATACTAATGAGCAGAGGCATATTGCATAGTCCTTTGATGGTTTCAAATGCAAAAAAATATATAAAGAAAACAGATAAGGTATTAGTCGTTGCATTTTCATTTTTCGAAGGTCAGTTTAAGGATAAAAAAGCCTATGATTTATTTTATAGTCCAGGAGGGGAATATTATATCAAAATGGTAGAAGCATTTCTTCCCTATGGTATCAAGGAAAGTCAAATCGAGTGGCTACATTACTACAAGGATAACCAGGAATCTGCAATTCAAAAAATAAAGAATGCAGAGATCATTTATTTTCCTGGTGGTTCACCTATATTGATGATGCAAAGAATCAATGAATTTGGAATTAAGAGCGCTCTAGAATCGCCTAATAAGGTTTTTATCGGCTCCTCTGCAGGTGCGATGATTCAAATCGCAGAGTATCATGTATCCCCTGATAGAGAACATCCCAAATTCTCATATGAAGAGGGATTAAATCTCATTTCAGGCATCTCAATTGAGGTCCATTATCGCAGAAGAAAAAAACAAAAAAGTGCGATGAGAAAGGTCAATAGAAGCTATCATCACCCAATCATTGCTATCCCTGATGAGGGTGCTGTAATCATCGATAATGAAGTTGTAAATTTAATTGGAAATGCATTTTTAATGTATGGAAAAAAAGGTGTCATTCGATGAAAAGATTCTATATTTTTTACAGTTTATTTTCCGTCGTTTTTCTAAGCACCATTTACTTTTTTACACTGATTCAAGGCTCTCAGCAGCGCTCAATGATTCTATTTTCTGAGCTTGCAAATGAAGCCTATGAAAATAAGGATATGACACCATTTATCAAGTATCAATCTGTAGCCTATAATCATCTAGATTCAACTATTTTAGGTGATTATCAAATGGAGAGCTATCAGGTTATTGCCTATGATAATGGAGTCTACATCAATAACTTTATTATCTACGTATTACCAATCAATGAGGTTTTGTTTGCACCGGCAATCAACGATGAAAACGATCAAACTAGAGGTCTTATTTTAAATAATGATACAAGTGATGTCATCTTAGATACCAACTTAAAGAAAAATGATCGAATCATCGCATTAAGCTATGGAATTAACCAGCTGGGCTTTTATTATCATTATGTTGATTTAATAGAATCAGATATGGATTTAAATGTATCCATCTATGATTATGATGGTGAATTGATATTTTCAAAGGTCATTAGCTATGACTTTATAGCCTACAGTCCTGATTCAGGTCAAATGGAACTAGGCTACACTAGAGCTGAGCTAGAAGAACTCCTTGACTTAAATAACTATGTAAGGTCAAGACTTATTCAAAATATTACCATCTTTTTAGTCATCGATATATTTCTTGGTGCACTCGTTGTCTTTATCGTTAAAAAGAATAGACGTTAACTTCTTTTTTACTTTTATGATTATATGTACTTGATTAACAAAAGTTTTCTAATATAATGAACGTGTGAGAGGTGAACATAAATGAAACATTATCGTACCAAAAAGGATACACAAGATCGTTTGGCACTAAAAGAAGTCAAGGTGATTAGAGATTTACCCTATGAAACTATTTTGGTGAATCCTAAGGAACTCAGACAAGAAATTATTGGTTTTGGTGGCGCTTTTACAGAATCATCAGCCTATAATCTATCTCGTATTTCAAAGGAAAATAGAGAACAAGCTATTAAAGCTTATTTTGATCTAAATGAAGGACTGGGGTATACCATCGGTAGAGTATCCATTCATGGATGTGATTTCAGTTTAGGCAGCTATTTATACATTAAGGATTATGATGACACCCTTGAATCATTTTCAATAGAAAGAGATCAAAAAATCATCGATTTAATTCATGATGCTGAGCGCTATGCGAAACAAAAGATTGCTATTTTAGGATCACCATGGACACCACCCTTTTGGATGAAGGATAATCAATCTCCAGTAAGAGGAGGAAAGCTATTACCAAAGTATTATCAAACATGGGCAGACTATTTTGTTAAGTTTATCAAAGCATATCAAGATAGTGATGTTAAGATTTCCTGGGTTTCTATTCAAAATGAACCTGCTGCAGTCCAAAGATGGGACTCATGCATTTATAGTGCAGAAGATGAAAGAGATTTTGTTAAGGTATTAGGACCAACGCTTGAAAAGGAAGGTTTATCTGAGCAAAAAATTCTTATATGGGACCACAATAGAGATATTATGATTGAACGAGCTAAGGTGGTGTATGACGACCAAGAAGCCTCAAAATATGCGTGGGGTACTGCATTCCATTGGTATGAAAACGAACAATTCCAGAACGTTTTGACACACAAAAAACTATTTCCAGATAAGCATTTAATGTTTACTGAAGGCTGTCAGGAAAATGGACCTCATTTTGGAGAATACCAAGTTGGGGAGCGCTATGGAAGAAATATCTTAAATGATTTAAAGAACTATAACGAAGGCTATATCGATTGGAATTTATTTTTGGATGAAACAGGTGGACATAATCATGTCAACAATCTTTGTTCAGCACCACTCATGATTAAGATTTGGCAAGAGGAACTTGTCAAAATGCCTTCCTATTATTATATCGGTCATTTCTCTAAGTTTATTCGTCCAGGTGCAATCCAATTGGCATCATCAGGCACTGATCAGCTTTTATATGTATCATTTTTAAATAAGGATGGTTCACAGGTTATCGTCATTCAAAACCAAAACGATAAGGATTTCAATGTCGAAATCAAAGGCTTAAAAGAAAATATTAAGCTAACCGTAGAAGAAAGAAGCATCTCAACAATTATTATATAATCGCTTAACAAAAAGGTTGTGAATATGTCACGACCTTTTTTGTTAGGAAACCGATTTCACTTTTTTTATGAAAGCCCTTTACAAATTTTTAATTTTAGATATAATATTAATAGGAAACCGATTTCCATGAGGTGCAGAATGTCAACTAAAAAATCAATACAACTTAAAACTAATGATGGATATTACTTTCCTCTTTTTAATCTAAGTGGACTTAGAAGTTCGATTACTCCTTTTTTTGGCGGAGATTTAAAGCTTGATCAGCATCATTATGCTTTAGAACCAACAACAGAAGTTGATTTGTATAATAACATTTTCTCAAGAAATGTCGTTTTTAAAATTGATGGCTCTTTATACTTTTTAAACGGTCAAACAGCACTTCAGCAGCAAGACGAACTCACCTATGAAGCAGACCTTCTTTATCAAAGAGTAGTAAGAAATAACCAATTATTAAAGCTAGATGTCATTTCCTATATTCCACTTGATGCCAATCTTGAACTTCATGAAATCAAAATAACGAATCAAGCATCACGTTCATTTCAATTAGAGGTAACAACTGCGATTCCAATTTATGCGAGAAGTGCAGATAATTTAAGAGATCATCGCCACGTGACCTCATTACTCAATCAAATAGAGGTTGTTGACCACGGTATTTTAGTTGAACCTACTTTATCATTTGATGAAAGAGGTCATCAAAAAAATGACACTATCTATAGCGTCTTTGCAGCATCAGAATCACTTACACCAAGAGGATACATTCCAGTCCTTGATGATTATATCAAGGGTGGGTCACTTCACTTTCCAAAGGGTTTATCAAAACTATCGCCCCTAGGGACAGTAGTGAATGGATATGAGGCTATCGGTGCAATCGGATTTAATGAAATCACATTGAAGCCAGGAGAAACGATAACACTTTATTTATCGATTGGGATTCATCAATCAAAAAATCAAGCAATACTTGATGCAAAAAGATATTTAAATGTGTCTAACTTCTATGACGGACTTGAAAAATCAGTGAACTTTTTTCAAAACTACGTATCCGGACTGAAATTTGAGACTACAGATTGTGAAACCAGTAAACAATTATCATGGGTTGTCCTACAACCGATGCTGAGAAGATATTTTGGAAACTCCTATTTACCACATCACGACTACGGTCACGGTGGAAGAGGTTGGAGAGATTTATGGCAGGATCTATTATCACTCATCATGATGAATGATGATTCTGTTATTGATTTACTTTATAACAATTTCCAAGGAGTTAGAATTGATGGATCGAATGCAACCATCATTGGAGATAAACCAGGTGAGTTTAAAGCAGACCGCAATATGATTACACGCGTCTGGTCTGATCATGGTGCTTGGCCACTACTCACTACAAAAATGTATATTGATGAGACAGGAAAAATCGATTTACTACTTAAAAAACAATATTATTTCATGGATCAATTCACGCACTACACCAAAAAAACAAGACTCTATCAAAAAAACATTCAAACCGATTTAAAGGGTAAACCTTATCAAGGCACGATTCTAGAGCATTTACTACTTCAAAATCTTGTAGGTCATCATAATATTGGAGACCATGGATTTGTTAGACTTGAGGATGCAGACTGGAATGATGGTCTAGATATGGCACATGACAAGGGAGAAACCATAGCCTTCACACATATGTATGCCAGTAACTTAGAGCTTTTAGCAAATATGATTTCAAAATTAGAGATCGATGAAATTGAGATTTTCAAGGATTTAGCGTTGTTGCTAGAGGAAACACCCAATTTAAGTCATTTCTTTGATTCAGTTGCCCAGTTTAGTGGTGTTACCATCAAAATGAAGAAAAATGACTTAGTCGAAATCCTGAAAAATCTTGCATCACAAAGAATTTCACACCTGCATGAGCATGCATTCTTCAATGAAAGATATCAAAGCTATTTCAATAATGATGGAGTCGATGTCGATAGCGAAAACACGATGAACTTGACTGGTCAAACGATGGCTTTACTGTCTCAAACAGCATCTCCAACCCAAGCGGGATTTATTGCAAGTAAAACAAGAGACCTCCTTTTTAATGAACAAATAGGAGGATATAAGCTTAACAGTAACTATAATCAAGTCTTAACTAATATGGGTAGAGCTTATGGCTTCGCCTATGGGCATAAGGAAAATGGAGCAGTATTTTCTCACATGGCAGTGATGTATGCCTATGGTTTATATCAATATAACCTAGTTTCCTATGGAAGAGAAACGTTCATGTCATTACTTAAACGCGCACAATCTAGTGAATCGAAGGTATTCTTAGGTATTCCGGAATACTTTAATGATCGTGGAGTTGGGATGTATACCTACCTAACAGGTTCTGCATCATGGATGCTAAAGCTGATACGAACTGAAGTCTTTGGTATACAAATGGATTATGGGAAGCTTAGACTTTCACCTAAATTAAAAAAAGAAGATTTTATTAATCATCAAGCAAGTATTACTACATACCTATTTAACGAGTTAAGAAAAGTGACCTATCATAATAAAAAATCGCTTGATTTTGGATTCTATAGAATAGAGTCAATCCAAGTGAACGGAAAATCAGTTCAAAATGAATTTACACAAATAGATGGCGATATCGAGGTGATTTTAGATGAAATTTTATGATACATATGACTTTAAAGGCATCGGGTATGAAAAGCTCTTTCATCACCAAAATTGGCGCGTAGCAATTTTAAACTACATCGAGGAGCTTGAACTTGACCAAATCGTTTATGTTGAATCACACGATTTAACAGATGAGGTGTTTGTTCTACTTTCAGGAACTTGTCATATGTTTTTTGCAGAAATAGAAAACCAACGAGTTAAAGATGTAACCTGCCTATCCTTAGAACAAAATAAAGTATATAAAATTCCAATGGGAGTCTATCACACACATACATTAAGCAGTGATGCAAAGCTTTTAATCATTGAAGAAGAAAATACTTGCTATGAAAATTCTCCAAGGATCTATTTAACACCTGAAGAAAAGAAAATGATGAATGACAAATTTAAGGAGCAATGTAGATGACTTATAAGCTTTTATGGGAAGACACCTTTGAAAAAGACGGTAGTCCAGATGAATCCATATGGAATCTTGAAACGGGTGGACATGGATTTGGCAACAATGAATTTCAATTTTACACCAATCATAGTAAGAATGCATTCATAAAGGATGGAATCCTAAATATTGTTAGCTATAAGGAACCCTATGAAAATAGAGAGTATACCTCAGCTAAACTCACTACGAAAAATAAAAAAAGTATAATGCATGGAAGAATTGAAGTTAGTGCGAAAATTCCTGAAGGATTTGGAACCTGGCCAGCAATTTGGCTTTTGGGAAACAATATGAAGGAAGTTGGTTGGCCGCTTTGTGGAGAAATTGACATGATGGAACATGTTGGAAGATATCCAAATCAAATTCATTTTTCACTCCATACAAAGACCTTCAATTTCCATTTACAAAATCAAAGAACTGAAGTTGTAGAAGTCCCTAGTTTATTCGATGATTTTCATGAATTCGCCATTGAATGGACAGAGGATGACATCACATTTTTTCTAGATAAAAAAGAGCATCAAAAATTCTCAAAAGTACATGGTGATACCAATGCTGAATGGCCATTCAATCAAGGGTTTTACCTCATTTTAAACCTAGCAATAGGGGGCAATTGGGGTGGAGCAGTTGACGACAATATTTTCCCTTCAACAATTCAATTTAAGTACGTAAAAGTATACGAAAGAAGTGAATAAATTGACTAAAAAAAGAACAATCTACACAATTGCAGATGAACTGAATCTAGCACCAGGAACAATCTCAAAGGTTATTAACAAGACGGGTAATGTCAGCGATCTAACTAGAGAAAGAGTGCTTGCCTATATTAAAGAAGTTGGATACGTTCCGGCATCGAGTGCAAGAATGCTAAAATCGAAAAGAACCTATACGGTAGGTATTGTATTTACTGAAGAATCTGATGTTGGACTAGAACATTCATTTTTCTCGAGTATTCTTCAACATTTTAAAACCTACGTTGAAAAGGAAGGTTATGAGCTCTCCTTCATCGTGAAAAAATTAGGAAAACATGAACTTTCCTATTATGAATGGTGCATCAACAAGCGTGTAGATGGAGTCTATCTTGTGGTAGGTAACTATACCGATCAAGGGCTCTATGAACTCGTAAAGAGTGGTATTCCATGTGTATCTACAGATATGCTATTACCAGGAATGCACACAGTGATTAGCGATAACGATCAAGGGATTAGAATAACACTAGAATATATTAAGAATCATTTAAAGAAACAACGTGTTTCGATGATATCTGGTCCGATTTCCTCTAAAGCTTTCAATGAACGTCTGGTAGCGTACCAGAATTATGTATCTAAATTGTCCTTGACAAGCGATTTAAATTCAGTGGTTTTCGCTGAAAGCTTTGGTTTTACCAGTGGTTATAACGCAGTAAAAAAATTATTAAGTCAAATGAATGAAAAACCAGAAGTCATTTTAGTCGCTTCTGATGACATCGCACTCGGTGCTTTAAAGGGATTAAGGGACATGGATTTAAACGTTCCAGAAGATATTCAAGTGATTGGATTTGATGATATTGCGTTTGCAAAGCATTTCACACCATCCCTGACAACGATCGCGCAGGATAGAAAACTTTTGGGTGAAACCGCAGCAAAACTTTTAATCCAATTGATGGAAAATCCAGATCAAGAAGTCGATGAGGTAGTTAAACTACCAGTCGAATTAATCATTAGAGATTCTACGAAAGTATAAAAAATAGCATAGATATTGAAAACGGTTCCACATTTGTGGTATGATAATAATAAGCTAACAAAGAAACCGATTTCCTTGGAGGAAATATGAACACAAAAGAAATGGTTGAATACACAATTTTAGATTACCAAAAACAAAAAACCTTCTCTAGCTTCCTAAGTGGAATCG
Source organism: Acholeplasmataceae bacterium (assembly GCA_030656435.1). Lineage (GTDB taxonomy): Bacteria > Bacillota_I > Bacilli_A > Acholeplasmatales > Acholeplasmataceae > Peloplasma. Next base: position 11,263 of record JAUSOA010000122.1, read on the forward strand.
CTGGGAAAATGGGAATTCCGCTATGGTCATTTTACGTCAATCGCGGACAACTCATCTCATCATTTGGGATTAGAGATAAAAATGGAGCAATGATGGAATTCTTTCCAGCAAACAACGCTTACCATTTTGTTTCACGCATTGGCTTTCGTACATTCATTAAAGTGAATGGTGAGGTTTACGAATTCTTCAAAGAAAAAAATGCCAATCAAAGCTTAATCATTAAGCAAGAAAGTGTATCAATTGTTGAGAAGAATGTTGCAATTGGTATCGAATTAAAGATAACCTACTTCACACTTCCAAATGAAAGTGTTGCGGGATTAACCAGAAAAGTAGAAATAAAGAATATAGATGGAAAACCAAAGGATATCGAAGTTATTGATGGTTTAGCTCAAATGCTTCCTTCAGGCATCGATTATGGTGGATACAAGGCAATATCGAATTTACTTCAAAGCTGGATGTCATCCATTCATGAAGAAAATTACGTATTTTACAAGCTTAGAGCATCAACTGATGATTCAGCTGAAGTGAATATGGTTTTAGATGGAAATTTCTATTTCACATCATCTAACCAAAAACCATTTTATATTAGTGACTATAAACTTATCTTTAATGAAGATTTAAGTTTAGAAACACCCTATGGCTTTATCCAAAATAACTTTGATCAATTGAAAAAAATCGATCAGGTCCATGTCAATCAAGTGCCTTGTGCAATGAGCGGTTTTCATTTCAATAATTTAAAGGAAGAATCATTCATTAGTGTGATTGGATACTCAAAGGACAAAGACAACCTAGGTAATCTTATCAACAAAATGAATTTACAGTATCTTTTAGCCAAAGAAATAGAAAACAAGAACATCCATGATGCAATTGTAGGAGCAATCGAAACTAAAACTTCAATGCCGATATTAGATGCATACTATAAACAGTCTTATCTAGATAACGTGCTCCGCGGTGGAACACCAATGATTATCAAAACACTAGATGGTCAAATTGGATATCACCTCTATTCAAGAAAGCATGGAGATTTGGAAAGAGATTATAATTTCTTTTCATTAGAACCCGCATTCTATTCTCAAGGAAACGGGAACTTTAGAGATGTTTTGCAAAACAGAAGAAACGATTTATTCTTCTACCCTGAGCTTGGCGATTTCAACATCTATCAATTCGTATCTTTGATACAAGCAGATGGATACAATCCACTATCAATTGAAGGTGTTAAATTCACATTTGATGGAAATAAAGATAAATTCCCTAAAGTACTTCACGATTTATTTAAGGGTGAATTCACACCAGGTAATATCGCTACAAAGCTTTTCAATGAAGGATTAGAGATTGAAGAGACATTAAAAGAAGTTCTAAGAAACAGTCATGTATTGGTTAAAGCAGCATTCGGAGAAGGATATTGGGAGGATCATTTCACTTATTTATATGATTTAATTGATTCTTATCTCTCGATTTATCCAGATCACCTAGAGGATTTACTTTTCAACAAGCAATTCCCGTTTTTCAAATCACCAGTCAAGGTCTTGCCAAGAAACCTAAAATATGTGAAAACTAAGGATGGTAAAATTAGGCAGTATGGAGCAATCCATCACGCTAAGGGTGCTCATGACGGTTGGTTAGAAAATGATAATGGTAAAATAAAGGTGAACCTTTACGGTAAACTATTAACTCTTGTATTGAACAAATTTGGACATTTAGATCCCTACGGTATTGGATTATCCTACGAAGGGAATAAACCTGGATGGAATGATGCCATGAACGGGGTTCCTGGACTCTTTGGGTCAGGCGTATCAGAGACTGTTGAGCTTCTAAAGATTGTACAGTTTATGATTTTAGTATCCAAGGACAATCAAGAACGTAATGTTACCTTATTAAAATCAACAGATAAGCTTGCACATGCATACATGCATTTAACCAATAAAGATGATTATTCAAATTGGGACGAGCGCATGACACATCTAGAAACCTACCGCGATGAACTAGATGGCAAACAAGAACTCGTTGCCAATCACGTAGAGCACTACAACAATTTATTACTTCTTATTGAAACCAAATTAAAGAATGCACTTGCAAAGGCTAAAAAAATTAACAGTGTTTATCCAACCTATATCACCTATGAAGCGAAAACCTATATAGATATTCTAGATAGTGAAGGAAAGCCTGTCATTGGCGAGTACGGACTACCTGTAGTCAAAGTGACATCATTTGATATCAAGCCACTTCCAATCTTCTTAGAGGCTCCAGCAAGATATTTAAAGGGGTTATCAGAAAAGAAGGAAGCCAAAGAAATCTATGAAACCATTAAGAAAACAGGGCTTTATGATGAAAAACTAAAATTCTATCAAACTTCAGTTTCCTTAGAGGACTATAACCATGAAATTGGAAGAATTAGAGCATTCACTGCAGGATGGCTAGAGCGAGAATCTAATTTCTTACATATGACCTATAAATATTTACTCGGGCTGTTGAAGTCAGGATTATATAATGAATTCTTCAAGGAGATGGAAACGAATTACACATGCTTTATGGATCCACATGTCTACGGAAGATCTCCTATTGAAAACTCCAGTTTTCTCGCGACATCCTCCAATCCAGATCCTAAAAAGCATGGACAAGGATTTGTATCAAGACTTACAGGCTCTACAGCAGAATTGTTATCGATGTGGAGATACATGTTTTTAGGGAATCACATCTTTGGAATGCAAAATGGACAGCTCTATTTCGAGCTTTCACCAAAGCTTCCAAAATCATTTTTCAAGGATGGTATCGTTACAGTCAAATTATTCAATAAGACTACGGTGACCTATCACGCAGTGGATGATATCGATACGTTTGATGAAAACGCTTATATCGAAAAAATGACACTTCATAAAGAAAATGAACTTTGTGAGGTCGAGGGAAGTAAAGTATTTGGTCAGTGGACAAGGGACATCCGAGAAGGTCATGTCTTTAAAATAAATGTCTATATTAGAGGAGGAAAATAAATGAAAAAACGTATTTTAGTTATGGCACTTGTGTTATTATCTGCATTCGTACTAGTTGCATGTAATGATCCTGTACCAACAGAACCAATTGAGACGCCAACTCCAACGGCTCCAGTTCTTTCTGTAATCACTTTAAGCGGTGTAACTGCAGTTACTCTTGAATTTCAACAGGAATTCAATGTTCTAACTGGCGTCACTGCGATGGGAAATGATGGTGTAAACTACACAAGTCAAATTACTTATGTATCTACATCTGCAATTTCAGCTACGCATATGCTTGATACCACAAAAACTGGTACCCATGCGATTCGTTATGAAGTTAGAATTGGGTCAGTTCTTGTCCAAAGCTGGAGACAGATTACTGTTAAATCTCCTGCAGTTGTTGAAGGCGAATACCTAATTAACCCAGACTTTGCATTAGGTACAGCTGGTTGGGACGATCCATTTGTAGTTTATAATGCTGACGGCTCTTCCATGACTTTATCTACTGAAGCAGGAGCACTTAAGGCAGAAGTTGTTGCTGGTTCAAACGTCTATACTCCAAGATTTGGTCAAATGAATGTACCATTCAAGCAAGGACAAGCATACAGAGTATCATTTGATGCGAAGTCAAGCGTTAATAAGACAATCAATCTACAAGTTGGTGAATTATTAGCTTCTGCTCCTTGGTTTACAGACTTCAAGCCAGGTAACACAGTTCATAAATTAATCACTACAGAATGGGCAACATATTCTTATGAATTCATGCACACTCTAGATAACAAACGTGGTGGTGTATTATTCGAACTAGGTGCACTTAATGGTCTTGCAGTCAATGCAACTTTATGGTTTGACAATGTATTAATCGAAGAAATCACATTAGGCTCTGATGAAACAGCTCCAATGATTAGTGGAGTAGCTAACAAGTCAATTCTTCTAAATGCAGCATTTAACCCACTTACAGGTGTGACTGCTACAGACGATAGAGATGGCGATGTAACTGCAGATATCGTTGTAGTCATTAAGAATAGCTTGAATGAAGTTGTTACAACAATTAACACAGCTGTTGAAGCTACTTATACAATTACTTATACAGTCGAAGATGCTGCAGGTAATGTAGCTACAGCTACAATGACTCTTGAAGTCGTTGCTATGCAGTTCTCAGCTACAAACAAGGTGGTTAACCCATCATTTGCTACAGCACTCAATGCAACAACTCCAGAATGGGCTGTTTGGTATCAAGATTGGGGTACTGCTCCAGTAGTAGTTCATGGTATTGACACAGTTGCTGGCGTTTATAACGTTGATATTACTGGTGGTGGAGATGCAGCTTGGGCGATTCAATTGCACCAATCAGGTCTAATCACTGTTGAAGAAGGTAAGACATATAGATTATCATTTACAGTACAAGCA
>JAUSOA010000155.1 GCA_030656435.1 Acholeplasmataceae bacterium
AAAAGACTTGTCCTCCTCTAGCTAGTTCTCTAGTGATTGCTTCCTTAACTAAAGCTTCCTGTCTTTCAACGACATATGTTTGAACAGGATATCTATTTCTAGGTGGAGTTTCAATCATCGTTAAATCTTTGAGTCCCATCATAGACATTTGTAGGGTTCTTGGGATTGGAGTTGCTGATAGAGTGAGTGTATCGACATTCACCCTGATTTCTCTGATTCGCTCTTTATGCTCAACACCGAAGCGCTGTTCTTCATCTATAATCAATAAACCTAAGTCCTTGAATTTTACATCTCCAGATAAAAGTCTATGTGTTCCAATGACGACATCAACATATCCCTTTTTAAGTTTTTCTAACGTTTCTTTTTGCTTCTTTGGTGTCACAAAACGGCTCAATAATGCGACATTCGCGCCATATTTATCAAAGCGTTCCTTAAATGTATAGTAGTGTTGTCTTGCTAATACTGTTGTTGGGACTAGATATAGAACTTGCTTTTGATTCAATACCGCTTTGAAAGCTGCACGCAGTGCGACTTCTGTTTTACCAAATCCAACATCTCCGCAAATCAGTCTATCCATAGGGCGTTCTGATTCCATATCGTGCTTTGTTTCTATAATTGCTTTTTCTTGATCTCTTGTTGTTTCATAGATAAAATCTCTTTCAAATGCTGCTTGCATTTCGTTATCTTTATTGAAGGCGAAGCCCACGCTTTGTTGTCTTTGAGCGTAGAGCGCTATCAAGCGATCGCTAAGATCTTTAATGCGCATTCTAACGCTTGCTTTAGTTTTTGTCCATTGCTTCCCGCCGAGTTTAGATAGTTTGGGATGCATGCCATCATGACTGCTATACTTTAGTACCATATCGATTTGATCCATCGGTACATAAAGCACTTCTTCATTTGCGTAAATAATATGTAGATAATCTCTTTTATCTCCAGAGAGCTCCATCGTTTTTAGTCCTACATATTGTCCGATTCCATAATCATAATGAACAACAAAATCTCCAACTGTAAGATCTTCAATTCTTCTAATTTTTGTGGATTGATTGAGTACGCTTCGATATTTAATTGCTGGTCTAATTCGATAAGAAAAAAGCTGTGATTCATCAATGATTAACAGTCGATCATTTTTAGAAAAGAATGATCCGTGCGAGGATTGATTTACTAAATAAAATCCTGGGGAGTCAGTTAATGAGCTTGAATACTCCATTTTTTTGTCACTTAAAAATGTTGCAAGTTCATTATAGTAATGTGATGATGATACACAAAACATAATCTGATAGTTTTTGGGAATATCCCTAAGATCCATATACATCAGCGCAAGATTCCCTTGATAATTATTGACAGTTGAAACTCCTAAATCGGTGGCGTCAATTGGACTATTTAACCCAAAATTATCAATTTCGATATGCGTGTACTTTAATTGTTTCTCTAATAAAACCCGAAAGGGTATCTTTAAGAAATGATCGCCATTCATCGTAGTGGCATAGGTTTTTAAATCGCTATCGATTGCTTGCTCATTAATTCTCATCTTATGAACATCAATCATATAAACTTTTTTGTTTGTAGAAAAATCTAATAAAGTTGTTTCCTCTTCGTTAAAAAACGGCATATAAATGGATAATCCATCTAGCTTTGTGCGCATTTCGATGGACTCTAAATCGCGGTTTAATTTTTCTTGTTCTCGCTCAGAAAGTGTCATTTTTGAAAAGAATGATGTGATTTTTGATATGGCTTCCTGCTTCATCTGATCTGTGTAAAATAATTCATTCATTGGTGCAATTTCAATAGTCTCAAGACTAGCAAATGATCGCTGTGTTTCGACATCAAATACTTTAATTTGATCAAGAACATTGTCAAAAAAATCAAGTCTATAAGGCTGACTATTGTTTAGTGTAAATATGTCTAGTATATGACCTCTTAAACTGAACTCGCCAGGCTTTTCCACAGTATATGATCTAGCATAGCCGCTATATACTAAAAACTGAACAAGTTTTTCCATGTCGTATATTTTATTTCTATCGAGCTTCTTAACGCTATTTTGATAATCTTTTGTTGTTAGTTGTCTTTGACATAACCC
>JAUSOA010000163.1 GCA_030656435.1 Acholeplasmataceae bacterium
CCTATTATTCTCACTCGATACTTTTTAACGGTTTCAACAAATCTTTTTGACCCGTAAATCAAAAGATTTTTAAATGATATATCCTTCTCGTGATATCCAAAGTCATAAATCAATGAAAGAAAGACCATTTCAATAACAATATAAATGGATAAAGCGAAAAACATAATCAAAAAAATGATGATGGTTGTTGGTTTAAACAAATAAGTAAACAGTAATGAGTTGGTTATATATGTATATCCCGATAGACGAATCGATAAATGAAAGAGAAGCTGACCGAGTGGAAAAATCACGAGCAAACCAAGCACGCGATATATCAATTCAAAAAAGAATAGAGTTCTTAAATTGTAGGTTAAGCTTCGATAGGTATCAATAAATGTCTTTTTCATAGAAACCTCAACTATTCACTTATATTATAGCACTCTTATAGAACAAAAAAAGGTGAAGACTCATTTGTCTTACACCTTTTAGATACTGATTTGAGTTATTTCTTTAAATTGTAGAATGACTTAAGTCCTAAGTATTGTGCACTTGAACCCAGTTGATCTTCAATTCTAAGTAGTTGGTTATACTTAGCAATTCTGTCTGTTCTTGATGCTGAACCAGTTTTGATTTGACCAGCATTGGTAGCAACTGCGATATCAGCAATTGTTGTATCTTCTGTTTCACCAGATCTGTGTGATACAACTGCAGTATATCCCGCTCTCTTTGCCATTTCAATCGCATCAAAGGTTTCAGTTAAGGTACCGATTTGGTTAACCTTAATTAAGATTGAATTTGCAATACCTAATTCAATACCCTTAGCAAGCTTTTCAGTATTGGTTACGAATAAATCGTCACCGACCAACTGAATTTTATCGCCAAGCTTCTTAGATAGATAAACCCAACCTTCCCAGTCATTTTCATCTAAGCCATCCTCGATGGAAATAATTGGATACTTTTCAACTAGAGTTGCATAGAAATCAGAAAGTTCCACTGATGTGAATACTTTTCCGCCTTCTCCAGCAAGTACGTAAGTTTTTGTTTCCTTGTTAAAGAATTCAGAAGCTGCAACATCCATGCCTAAGAAAATATCTTTTCCAGCAACGTATCCTGCTTTTTTAATGGCTTCCATAATGACTTGAAGTGCTTCTTCGTTTGAACCAAGGTTTGGTGCAAAGCCGCCTTCATCTCCAACGCTTGTGTTATAGCCCTTAGCCTTTAAAACAGCCTTAAGGTTATGGAATACTTCTGTACCCATACGGATTGCTTCTTTAAATGTCTTCGCTCCAACTGGAAGAATCATAAATTCCTGGAAGTCAACATTGTTATCCGCATGTGATCCACCATTAATGATATTCATCATTGGTACTGGAAGTTGCTTCGTATTGAAGCCTCCAAGATATTGATATAGCTCAACACCCAAGAAATCTGCAGCTGCTTTAGCAACAGCCATAGAAACACCTAAAATTGCATTAGCTCCTAATTTTGACTTATTCTTTGTACCGTCTAATTCAATCATCAGTTGATCAATAGCATTTTGATTTGTAACGTCAAATCCAACGAGCTCTGGAGCAATGACTTCGTTCACGTTGTGAACTGCATTTAAAACCCCTTTGCCTAAATAACGCTTTTTGTCACCGTCTCTAAGTTCTACTGCTTCGTGCTCTCCTGTTGATGCTCCTGATGGAACAATTGCGCGTCCAAAAGCGCCTGAATCTGTGTAGACTTCAACCTCAATGGTTGGATTTCCACGTGAGTCTAAGACTTCGCGTGCATAAATATCGCTTATAAATGGCATAATTTCACTCCTTTATTTAGTTTTTTTGCCTGTTTGTTTACTACTATTCATTATACCAAATAAATCTTTGTTTGAAAGATTATTGGTTATAAAAACGTTTACTTACTATATCTATAGGCATAATATGTTCCTATTAAAAAGAACAAGAGCTCTAATGTATTTTCAATGCTATAAAATTGAGGTGAAAATGGATTGAAAAAGCTAAAATATTGTAAAGGATTTAAAACCTGAAGTATGAAATTAGCTTGTAGTGCATCATATAAGAACAGAACGCCTAAATTGAGTGTTATTGACATTAAGTAATATGCCAAAAGAAAGAAAAATACACTTAAAATCGAGAATAACACGTGATATTCACTATAGGATCTCTTAATGCGACTCGCAGTTAAATGCGCTAAAATGAAGAGCATTAGCCAGGTTAGGGTAAACCCAAACTGAAAGGAAAAGAAGGCATGAAGTGCTCCAATCAAGAGCCCTCCAGTAAAAGACATAAAAATGCCCTGTCTGATGACGGGCATTAAGTCATCCTTACGTATTGGTAATTTCAACTGCTCGATCAATTTCATCTTTTTACCTCAGGATTATTATAGCATGGATTATAGTTCTAGATATTTTAGTCTTGGCTTTAACACTAAGAAAATAGAGATAATCAATATACTTTTCATGATATTAAATGGGGTGTAGCTAATAAGAGCAGCCATAAAAAATGAAAATAGCGTGAATGGTGGTGCACTGTCTTTAACATAAGAAAATACTGTAAAATGAAGACTGGTTTGACTTTGTGTCGCCCCAAACATACTTAAATAAAGGGGGGTTGCAAAGAGAAAATTTGCAAGTAGCATCCCAACAGATAAGATGACAATCCCAAATCCGAGATAAACCGCCCAATCCTTTTTAGTAAGTTTGTCTTCTTGTACTGGAAGAACATATAGCAAAGGTTCTTCTTTTCTTTTTAGAACCTTGCGTGCTGCCATATAGGCAACCAATATGGATAAAGATGCAATCACTGCTAAAAACTCTCCAACGTAATCCATTGCAAAACCCATTTTAGGTAGAATAAGTGGTCGAATCAAGCTTCTTAATAAGATAACAGAAACTGTTTCTTTAGGTCCCATCACAACAAATGCAACCAAAATTACGACATCACTAAAATCTAATCTTACAAACGCTGCCCAAGGTCCAAAAAAGGAGAATGGATTCGGAATTTCAACCAATCCAATGACAATAGAAACAGCTGCAAGCGATACAATATAAAGCATTTTCTTTAAGTGCAAGTAATTTGACATTCGAATTAACCTCCTAAGTTATAGAAAAATCGCCAAATTACTTCGGCGATAAAAGAACGTCAATTAGACATTTTCTTCTTCCATCCAGACTTTACTGTCGGTCCTTGAGTTACACAAGGTCTGCCCGAAGGCTCGCGGACTATACCGCCGGTCACGAATTTCACGTTGCCCCGAAGTATTCATTTACAAAAATATTTTATCATAATTTTTTTAAATTACAATATACCCTATTTGAAAACGTTTTTTTTGCATAGAAATCAACAGATACTTAAAATTAAAGTATAATGATTATGGAAGAAATCGATAAGGAGTATATAACAATGAAAAAGAAATTCGCAGCATTAATTATTATGGACGG
>JAUSOA010000164.1 GCA_030656435.1 Acholeplasmataceae bacterium
AATCTTTATGCACTGCCTACCAGCATTCCATGGCTTAGACACTGAAGTCGGTCGTGAAATTGCTAATGAATTTGGTGCTAGTTATCCTAATGTAGCAAAAGGAGAACTTGAAGTTACTGACGAAGTACTTGAATCTAACCAAAGTGTTGTCTTTGAAGAAGCTGAAAATCGTATGCATACCATCAAAGCAGTGATGCTTGCAACACTAAGTGATCTTTATGTCTAGATACGTCATTTCTTTAGGGGGCAATGCACTTGGAAACAATGCAGAGGAACAAAAAAAGCTACTAAAATATGTTGCTCTTGCTATTTATCCATTAATTGAAATGAATCATGATATCGTTATTATTCATGGTAATGGTCCTCAGGTTGGTATGATTAATCTTGCATTCTCAGAATCTAGTTCAACACCGATGATGCCATTTGCTGAATGCGGCGCGATGAGCCAAGGCTATATCGGCTTCCACATTCAAAATGCACTCCAAAATATTATGCTTGAACGCCATATCAAAAGACCGATATCAACAATTGTTACTCAAGTATTAGTTGATGAGAAGGACCCTGCATTCTTGCACCCATCCAAACCTATTGGGGCATTTTATACGAAGGAATATGCTACTGAGCTTGAAGCAAAGTATGGATATACGATGTTTGAGGATGCTGGAAGAGGCTATCGTCGAGTTATTGCTTCACCAAAGCCTATCGATATTATCGAAAAAGAAAGCATTTTATCGCTTCTTAAGGATAAACATATTGTTATTGCTGCAGGCGGAGGAGGAATCCCTGTCGTCATTAAGGATGGTTCATTAATAGGTATTGATGCGGTCATTGATAAAGATCATGCAAGTGCGAAAATGGCAGAAATTATTGGTGCAGATGAACTGTTTATTTTAACAGCAGTTGAAAATGTATTCATCAATTACAATACACCAGAGCAAAAAGCTTTAACCAATGTTACGCTCAAAGAACTTGATGAATATATAACTCACGATCACTTCAAAAAAGGTTCTATGCTTCCTAAAATTGAAGCATGCATGAATTTCGTAAGAGCTACCAATAAACCAGCAGTTATTGCTGCTTTAGAAAAAGCAGTAGAAGCATTTAAACAAAAGAGTGGAACGATTATACATCCATAAGAGGAGCTAACATGAAACCATATTTTCCATATTATGAGTCAGAGGCTAAGGTTATCAATCATCTCTTAGAAAGAAGAGTGCTTGCGCATACTGAAGACATGATGATGGTAGAACTGAGCGCGAAAAGTGGAGCAGTTATTCCAATACATCAGCACATTCATGTTCAAATGACCTATATTTTAGAGGGTGTTTTTGAGATTGATTTGAATGGAGCAAAAATGATTCTTAAAAAGGGTGATTCGTTGTTTATTGAATCGAATCAAACTCACGGTTCACTTTGCTTGAGTGAAGGAAAACTGCTCGATGTCTTCACACCAGCAAGAAAAGACTTTTTATAATAGTTAAGCAAATAAAAAAAGCGATCATTTCATTTTTGAATTGTTCGCTTTTTGATTTATTTAGATTAAAAACATGATAAAACCTATGAGTGCACCACCCAAAATAAGTAGAGTTGCATTCACCTTATATCGAATCAAAAGAAATGCACTTACTAAAAAGATGAACCCATACAGTATAGAATTTATTGATGCAATGCCAAGTTCTATTGTGACACCCGCCATTAAGGCAATTGCTGCTGCATTCACGCCATCTAATACATGCTTGATATTGTTCGAGTTTCTCATTTTATCGATGAGTGGATGTAATAACCAAATGATTAGAAATGATGGGAGAAATATGCCAACAGTTGCAACCAATGCACCGGGAATATCTAAAATCAGGTAACCAATGAATGTTGCTGTAGTGAATACAGGTCCTGGTGTAAACTGTCCAACTGCTACAGCATCAATCAATTGAGCACTCGTAATAAGACCTAAGTTATCAACAAACTCTGTTCTTAAGAATGCAAGTAAGACATAGCCACTTCCATAAAGGACAGCACCTATTTTCACAAAGATCAAAAAGAGGGTAAATAAAGATATTGGTTCTATAACCATTGTCTTTTTTTCTTCCTTAAGCTTTCTAAAGATAAACATCAGTAATGCTGCACCAAGAAGTAGTGGTATTTCAGTGATTCCAATTAACGATAATGTCAACACGATTCCAAATAAAACAAATGATTCAATCCTTGTCAACGCTGTTTTAGATAATCTAAATAATGCTTGAAGGACAATTGCTAAAATAACAGGTTTAATCGCATCAAATATGGATGCGACATAAGTAATGTCTCCATAGTTTTTATACAATACTGCAAACCCTAAAACAATCAGCATTGCAGGTAAAATAAAGCTAATTCCAGCAATGAATAGCCCTTTTTTTCCTCCTCTTGCATGTCCAAGAAGAATTGCCATCTCTGTCGAATTTGGACCAGGAATTAAATTGGTGAATCCAATCATATCGATAAATTTTTCCTTAGTGATCCATTCCCTTTTATTGACAACCTCATCCTCCATCATTGCGATATGAGCAGCAG
>JAUSOA010000172.1 GCA_030656435.1 Acholeplasmataceae bacterium
TTTAAACTCATCATTTTTTAATAGTGAGGTAATCAGTTTTCCTGTCTTCCAAGAATCACCAGTCAACCTTTCAAAGCTTTCAATCTCAGGATAATAACCACCCCAAGAAGCTCCAAAAGATGCATCAACATCATAGACAACCCATCTCCATCTACCATCATGACCATAGGGAGCATTCGGATTAAAATTAACATTTTTTCTCCAGTATAATACGTTATTTTGTGGCCAATCGACATTTCCAAAATAAAGCTCAGCTATATAATAATCGATTAAATTATCAACATCAATTTTGGTTTGTACGTGCTTATAATTTTTTGCACTCGTCATATCCTTTAATGTAATAAATTGATAAATTGCTTGATAATGTGCAGCACCTCGAGGATTACCGTCTTCATAATAGCCATTTCCAACCAATAAGGTCACATCATCAGGATCCATTCCATAATGAGTACTTAAATAGTAACGATCAATTCGATCTCTAATATTTCTAATTCCAAAATATTCTCCATTGATAAATAATATAACTGGTTGACTGTATTGCATGTCTAGATCCAGAGGCTTTAACAAACTTTGGGCAGCAGCTTCTCCCATCACTGTATATTGATAGGTTTGACCACCAGCACGCAAGATTATTCTTTTAAACAAATCTATTTCTTTGTCTTCGAAGAATTGATAATTAAAATAACTTTCCTCATCATAAGAACCTCTTGCATATAAACGATATGATTTTATCGGATATTTTCTGCTTAACCCACCATGAACACGAATGCCAGCACTTTGTTCAAATTCTAAATTCCCTTGGCTTGAAAAGTATTCAACATGAACATCTTTTTCCCATTCTCTTCCACTTTGGAAATAATTTCCTGTTCGATTTGAAGAAGCATCCTCAGAGATATCAGGATCATAAAAAATACCCGGTACATTAATACCAGTTTCATAGTCAAAAAGATCATGGATGTTCATCGATAAAGACATCACTGGAAATGTGTATCTTTCTTTCATATTTTCATCGATAAAATAACTATTGGTTATAATTTGGCTCGAATTAAGTTCTGAATCATAAGCAATTGCTTTAATAATGGTTGCTTTAAAAATATTATCTAAAGGAGATATCCAGCCCTTTGATGATGTATTAATCATTGAAATTGGATAGCTTGGAAGTGGTATTGGAGTGCCTTCATTATTTCTTTGAATGATGATTTCATCTCCATTTGCAATTACATAATCCTCTTCAATTAAAATCGGTCCTGTGTAAAGCATCGAGTTTTGATTTGGCACAGATGAATCCAATGTATAATAGATAACTGTATTGGGTTTAGCTGTGATTTCAAGCAATATACTTGTATCATAAAAACCTGCTTGATGTGAAAATAAGGGATTCAACTCAGCATTTAAAATGCTTAATGTGGTATTTCCTGCATCAACTTTTTGAAATGGAATTAAAAAAATAGAGGAAATCCATAGAAAACAGATTGCTAATATAAGGCTTTTTTTCATGCTAAATTTCCTCCTTTTCAATTACGAAATGCTCTATTTCCATTTTATCATAATTCCCTCATTTTTTTGAAGGGGTCCTCACCAAAGGTGCAAATCTTTTATTCTTAGCCTTAAATACCCTCTTCATTATACTTTCATGTTCAAAATATGCTATAATACAAATAGAATTTTTTAGGAGACTATTGAATGAAAAACATCATGCCCAGAATCAAGTTTTTTATTGTGATGCTTATATTATGGTTTTTGCTCAACTTTGATTTTGAGCTTACTACGATAATCTTTGGCATCTCAATCTCTTTTTTCGTTTCATTATTTGCATATGAAATCCTTCATGATGAACATGGATTTAAATATAGAGGCATCAAGCTACATCGCCTTATTTTTTATTTGTTTCTTCTTTTTATCGAGATTTTTAAATCCGCTATTATATTTATTATCAACCTTTTTAAGCGTGAATTTGTTCCAACTATTTTTAAAATAGTATTAGACCTTGATGATCCTGTCAAAGTCGCAATTGTAGCAAATTCAATTACTTTAACACCTGGGACTATCACTATTGATATCGTCGATAACACTATTTTCGTTATGGTCTTAGCAAAGCCAAACACACCACATGAAGAGCTTGAGAAACCAATCCGTGAAAAGTTTGAAAAACTATTGATGATGAAGGAGAAAAAATCATGACAACCTTAGAACTATTCCTATTCATCACGCTTCTCGTTTTAGTCTTAGCGATGATTCTATCCTTTATTCGCCTCATTCAAGGTCGGACCATTTGGGACCGTATTTTAATGCTTAATTTAATATCAGCAAAGGTAGTTTTATTTGTTGCTGTTTATGCAGTTTATATAGGAAATGTAATCTTACTCGATATCGCAATTAGCTATGGAATCATCGGCTTTCTGACAATGACACTCTTATCTAAATTCATTATGACTGGGGGTAGAGAAA
>JAUSOA010000191.1 GCA_030656435.1 Acholeplasmataceae bacterium
ATCGAACTTTCTATTGACATTCAAGAAGATATAAAGATAATGATTCAAGACAATGGAAGAGGAATGTCAAAAGATATTTTAAAAATGGCGACATCTCCATTCTATACAACAAGAAAAACAAGAAGAGTTGGATTAGGTCTATCTTTCCTAAAAATGCTTGCTGAACAGACAGAAGGAACCTTTCACATCAAATCAAAGGAAAATGTTGGGACTACTATTGAAATGACTTTAAATTATATACATCCAGATATGCCTCCATTAGGAAATCTTGGTGAAATGATTTACACATTGACTATCCATCAGGATGTCACAGAACTATTATTCAATTTCAAGTTTCAGAATCATATTTATCAATACAATTGTTTAGAGATGAAGGATATGTTTGGAGAAACGCTACAAACCTACTCCATTATGCAGGGACTTATAGAACTGATTAATCAAGAAATACACATAGACGAGGTAAACCATGAAATCACTAGAAGATTTAAAGAAATTACGCGATGAAGCGCTTAAAAAAATGACTGTGCGCTACACAAAAGATGGATATAGAATCCAAATCGGAATGGGAACATGCGGAATTGCATCAGGTGCAAAGCCGGTTCTTGCTGCATTCCTAGAAGAAATTGAATCACACGAACTGAAAAATGTTACCGTGACTCAAGTGGGTTGCATGGGCGAATGTGCTTATGAGCCAATGGCTGAAATCATTGATATGAATGGTCAGTCCTATGTTTACTGCGGTGTAACGATACCTATGGTTAAGGAAATCATCGAAAAGCATCTTATTAACAATCAACCACAAACACGTTATCTTTTGACAACGAGAAAGGGCTAGGAAAAACTTATGCTAGAAAGAATACAAGTCTTGATTTGTGGTGGTACGGGTTGCTTAAGCTCGAATGCTAATGAAATTAAAAAAACATTTGAAGAGCATCTAGAATTATTGAATATGAAAGATGAAGTTGGGTTAGTCTTGACTGGTTGTTTTGGCTTATGCGAAAAGGGACCAGTAGTTGTAGTTTATCCAGATGAAACCTTTTATACGCATGTTGCTGTAAAAGATGTTAAAGAAATTTGTGAAGAACATTTTTTAAAGGGACGTCCAGTCGAAAGATTAATGGTCAAGAATCCAATCGATAAAACGAAAATCAAAAATATGGGTCAGCTCAAATTCTATGCAAAACAAAAAAGAGTAGCATTAAGAAATTGTGGAAATATCAACCCGATGATGATTGAAGAATATATCGCTAAGGATGGATATCTTGCTTTAGGGACTATTTTAAGAGAAAAGACTCCACAAGAAGTTATCGACGAAGTCATTGAATCAGGACTCCGTGGACGTGGTGGTGGAGGATTCTCCACTGGGAAAAAATGGCAGTTTGCTAAAAACTCAGTTTCTGAACAAAAATATGTGATTTGTAATGCTGACGAGGGCGACCCAGGTGCATTTATGGACCGTGCAGTACTTGAAGGTGATCCACATTCAGTTTTAGAAGCAATGGCAATCTGCGGTTATGCCATTGGTGCAAACCAGGGATACATCTATGTTCGCGCAGAATATCCGGTTGCTGTCGAAAGACTAGGCATCGCAATTGCTCAAGCGAAAGAATTCGGTTTATTAGGAAAAAATCTTTTTGAATCTGATTTTAGCTTTGAAATAGATATAAGATTAGGTGCTGGTGCATTCGTATGTGGTGAAGAAACAGCATTAATCGCTTCAATCGAAGGTTATCGTGGCATGCCAAGACTCAAACCTCCTTTTCCAGCTGTTCGTGGTCTATGGGGCAAACCAACCAATGTAAACAATGTGGAAACACTTGCAAATATTCCAGTTATCTTTCTAAAAGGTGCTAAATGGTTCAAATCCATAGGTACTGAAAAATCAAGTGGAACCAAAGTGTTTGCACTTGGTGGAAAAATAAACAATACAGGACTTGTAGAAGTTCCTATGGGAACAACCATCAGAGAAATCGTTTTTGATATCGGTGGTGGAATCCCAAATAAAAGAAAATTTAAGGCAATCCAAACAGGTGGACCATCTGGAGGATGTATTACTGAAGAATTTTTAGATACTCCAATCGATTTTGAAAATCTAACCGCTTTAGGATCTATGATGGGTTCAGGTGGGATGATTGTTATGGATGAAGACAACTGTATGGTCGATGTTGCAAGATTCTACCTTGACTTCACAGTCGATGAATCCTGCGGTAAATGTACACCATGCCGAGAAGGAACCAAACAAATGCGTGATATTTTAAACCGTATTTGTGAGGGTCTAGGAACGATGAAGGATCTTGATGAACTAGAAAAGCTGGCTCACATGATTCAAGAAACCTCTTTATGTGGCTTGGGTCAAACAGCACCCAATCCAGTTTTATCAACTTTAAAACACTTTAGAGATGAATATATCGCACATGTTGTTGATAAAGCATGTCCTGCTGGTGTTTGTCGTGAACTTACCAATTTCTATATTGATGACCATTGTATCGGTTGCACAAAATGTGCGAAGAATTGTCCAGTGAACGCGATATCAGGTTGGCCAAAGGAAATTCACACTATCGGCTTAGATATATGCATTCGTTGTGGTGCATGCGTAAAAGCATGTCCAGTTAACGCTATTTCAACAAGACCGACACATCAGGAGGTAACCAGATGATTAAAGATATTCATTTTAAAATAAATGGACGCGATGTAATTGGTAAATCCGATCAAACTATACTGAAGGTAGCTGAAGAAATCGGAGTTTACATCCCACGTCTTTGTTACTTTCAAGGTATTCACGAGGAAGGCAATTGCCGTGTATGCTCCGTAAAAATTAACGATCAAAAAAATCTAAAGCCAGCATGTAAGACCTTTGTTGAAGAAGGTATGAATGTTATAACTGATGATTTAGATGTATACGAAACTGTTACCATGAATCTTGAGCTTCTTTCTCATAAGCATCACTTTGAATGCTTTAATTGTTCAAGAGAAGATAATTGTGAATTTTTAGATTTACTTAGAAGATATTCAGTTGAAAATGAACTCACACATCTATATGGCGCACATGATGCACCATCCTATTATTCAGATTCATCGGGTGTAATGACCTTAGATAGCAGTAAATGTATTCTTTGCGGAAGATGTGTTTCTGCATGTGAAAAATACACAGGACTTGGAATTTTAAACTACAATGAACGTGGCTCAGAAACCTATGTTGGTCCAGCACTTTTTCATAATTTAGAGGATGCAGGTTGTATTTACTGCGGAAAGTGTATTCAAGCATGTCCAACAGGTGCCTTAAGTGAAAAAGACGATATTAGACTTGTTGAAATGGCACTTCGTGATCCTAAAAAGAAGATTATCGTTCAAGTTGCTCCATCGATTCGTGCAACACTAGGTGAAGAATTTGGATATCCTGTTGGAACCAATGTGGAAGGTCAAATGTTTGCTGCACTTCACGCACTTGGAATCGATGAAATTATGGATACCAATTTTACAGCTGACTTAACAATTTTAGAAGAAGGTACTGAATTCATCAACCGTTTAGAAAATGATGGTCCTTTTCCAATGTTTACCTCATGTTCACCAGGTTGGGTGAATTATTTAGAACTTTATCATAAAGAATTTATACCCAATTTATCTTCATGCAAGTCACCTCAACAGATGGCTGGAGCATTAATTAAGACATATTATGCAAAACAAATGGATTTAGATCCTAAGAATATTGTTTCTCTATCGATTATGCCATGTATCGCTAAAAAAGCAGAAGCGAAAAGAGAAGATATGGGTAGAGACGGTTATAGAGATGTCGATATCGTATTAACAACAAGAGAATTAGCAAGACTTATTAAGCGCAGAAAAGTCGATTTTAGAAATTTAGAACCTATGAAGCCATTTGGACTTCTTGCATCCTACACAGGCGCAGGAAACATATTTGGTGCTACTGGTGGAGTGATGGAAGCAGCCCTAAGAACAGTGACTGAAATACTTGAAGACCATCCAACACCTATCGATTTTAAAGAAGTCAGAGGAAATCAAGATATCAAAGAAGCGACCTATATGATTAAAGGCAATCCAATCCATATTGCAGTTGTACATGGTGGGTTTGCTATTAAAACATTTATGGAAGATATGATTAAAAACAACAAGAAATATCATTTTGTTGAAATCATGGGTTGTACTGGTGGATGTATTAACGGTGGCGGACAACCTATTGTTCCTGCTAAAATTTATGAAAAAGTTGATATTCGCTCGATTAGAGCAAGTGTTCTCTATGATATCGATTCAAAATCAGAGCTTAGAAAATCACATTACAATCCTTTTGTTAAAAAGCTTTACGAAGATTTTTTAGGTCATCCAAATTCACATTTATCTCATGAACTTCTTCACACAACATATAAGAAGAGAGATATCTATAAAAACATTTAGGAGACATATGAAAAAAATACTATTGATCATGCTTATCGTATTTACAATGTTTGGTTGTCAAAAAGCTGATCAACTTAAAATCATTGTTCCATTCGGTAGCCCCGAGCTTGCACAACTCTATTTAGAAGATTCAAAGGACTATCAAGTCGATGTCGTTTTTGGACCAGATCCGCTTATTGCTGCATTTGGTTCCAAATCTCATGATGTGATTTTTGCTCCAACAAACTTAGGAGCAAAAATGTATCAATCAAATGATACATATCAACTTCTCGCAACAGTGATTTGGGGTAACTACTTTTTAGTCTCGAGCAAAGCAGAAACATTTGATGTAGCATCACTCAATGGTCAAGAAATTATTGTCTTTGGTCAAAATCAAACTTCAGATATTATACTAAGATATTTGTTTACTGCACTTGAAATTGAGCCTACTATTACCTATATTGATTCTCTTTCTGCTGCTGCAGCTTCATTTATATCATTTCCGAATCAAATTGTCTTATTGGCAGAACCAGTCTATTCCAATATTATTCATCAAATGCCATCAACAAAGACTATAGACATACAAGCATTATATCAAGAGGTTTCAGGCTTTGATTCTTATCCTCAATCTGGTGTTTTTATTAAAAAGGGATTAAGTCAATCCAAGATTGAAAAGATACAAGCAGACCTTATCGATTCAATTCAAAAAACCAATGAGAATCCAAGCAAAGCTGCTGATTTAGCGATTTCATTAGGGATGGGTTTACCAAAAGATATTTTAAGTTCAGCTATTATCAATAGTAATATTAGATATGTATCCGCTTTAGATTCTAAGGATGCTGTTGAAGCTTATTTTGGACTTATTTTGACTATTAATGGTGCATTAATCGGTGGAAAACTGCCAATAGATTCGTTTTACTATGGTGATTAAATGAAGAAAACGTTCTGGGTATCAAGTTCATTATTCATATTATTCATGATTTGGGTAATCACATATCAAACCATTGATCATCAATTGATTATGCCATCACCCAAATCTGTTTTTCTATCACTTTTTGACTTAATCACTAATTTGAAATCACTTTCTATCATTGGAATGTCTATTTTTAGATTAATCTTGTCGATTACACTATCAACCGTGTTAGGTATAATACTCGGAATGCTCTCCGGATTGCATCAAAAAATATCTTGGATAATGAAGCCCTATGTAACTATACTTAGAACGATACCAGTTATTTCCATCATTGTTATATT
>JAUSOA010000196.1 GCA_030656435.1 Acholeplasmataceae bacterium
AATAAAATCTCCCCCCGTACGGTACCCATTGATCATCGTTTGAATGTACTGGGGGGGGATATAAATAATATATAATCCTTTTTATATTTGTAAAACAAAAGTAGACACCCCTTATTATACAAAGATATGAAAAATCAGAATGTAGTTAACACTTCATAGTCTTACCAAAACGAAATAAAATTCCAATTATTTTAATTGTACAAAAACTGTAATTGTTTACCAGTTGATCTTTAAATTCCCCCATATCATCAACTGAAGTTATTGAATAGTTCTTTTCATCAAGTAAGAGATGACACAAGACACACTTGAACAATCACATAAAGTGTATTCTTTTCGTTATTTCATGCTAGTTCACTACCATTAGGGAATACGATTAGTCATTCTTTCTAATCCTTTCGATCATCTCTTCAAACGATTCAGTTATATAGGGCTTTTCTGGGTTTAAATTCTTATCTAATGATACTTCGAAGAACTTATATTTGCTTTTAATATTCTTAGGCGTTCGTTTTGCATGTTCACATAGATACCTAACTGATTTAAAAAGTAAATCATGATCATACGTTTTGGATAGTTCTTCAAATAATTCATTGTATCTAGGAATATCTAAATCGTAGTTATCAATGTATTCAGATTCAATAATACAGCTTGTTAGATAATGTTTTCTTGGTGCACCTTCATAAACATCATCAATTCGCTTTCTTCTTCTCATTTCTTTTTTTGTGAGTTTTTCATCTTTATCAGAATTGTCTATTGATGCATCAGGTTTATGATCTTCTACTTCCTTTGAATGATCTAAGATCCAATATTTGGATAAATCCTGATTTTGTCTTTTCTTCGTCATCTTTAGAAATCTCTTTTGAATACCTCTTGAAGTTATGACATTTTGATGTAACATCCCCATATCAATTAAATCGATATGAGCTAAATATAAAATCAATTCTTGAATCTTATTTTTACCACTGAAGTATTTACCTCCAATTCTTGATAAGAGTAACTGAGTGGTATCTTCAATGCTATATTCTAAATAATAGCCATTCCCGTATACATGAACGAGGATGGTGATGTAGGAGATAAATCCTACTGGACCATACCTGTTCATGAGTTTTAATATCTTACCATCGCTAAAGATGTTGATATCGATATTGAAGTAGTCTAGACCCATGCTACTTGACATAGCGTGGATACTCCTTCATTTCGAGTTTCTTTAAGAAGGCATCGATTTGTTCTTTTGAGAATCGCCATTTCTCTGCAATCTTTTTTCCTTTAAGCATACCATTTAAGACATACTTATAAATGGTTCTTGGTGATACCTTTAAAAGTTCAGCTACTTCTTTGACACTATAATGTTCTAATTCATTTTTATTTTCAATCATGTTTTATCGTTTTCCTTTTTTAAAATGTAGTCTCTAATTCTAAATTCTGAATCGTCATCGATTCGGTTGATATTATGGGCATAAATTAAGGTTGTTTCTATGTTTTTATGCCTTAAGAGTTGTTGAGTTGCTTCTAAGGTACCACCGCTTTTTAGGTTAAAATAAGCGGTGGTATGTCTTAATGAATGAACGGTTTGTTTCGAGCTATTAATACCCGCTTTTCTCATGATACGTCTTAATGAAATTCTAAGACTACTTGTAGTGAGTTGATTTAAACTGTTTTTCTCATGCGATACAAAGATGTATTTATTCTTATCGTTTCTTAAGTGTAAATACTCATTCATCGCATCAGTCACTTCAATGGGTAGTTTAACAAATGTATCACTCCCATCTTTCGCTTTCCCTTGAATATAGAGAATTGAATGATGATCCATCCTGGATAAATCCTGTTTTCTTGCTCTCACGACTTCGATAGTTCTCATCCCAGTCGTGAGCATTAATAAGATGATGGCATAGTTTCTAATCCCATAGATGTTCTTAGCATCTCTTTTCGCAACTTCAATTAAGTTTCTTGCTTGTTCTAGACTTAAGGGTTCTTTCTTATAATTACGATCGATTTTTGCACCTTTAATTCCTTCCGCAATATTATGGCTATAGATCTCATCAAATCCAAAGTTTTTATAGTTAATCTTTAACCATAAATAGAATGCTCTGATAACCACCATTTGTTTTTGGATGGTATTGGCTTTTAATCCTTCTTCCCACATGGATTCTCGATATTTAATGAGATCAGCTCTTTTAGAGTATCTGATGTTATGACCTTTTAAGTAGTTAAGATATCGTTTCATCAGTTCTGCATAACTTCTGATACTCACTTGTTTCATATCTAGATTATCGATATAGGTTTTAACAGGTTCTTCTAATGGATGATTTTTAAGCATCTCTTTTGATTGACTTATAGTCATGTTCAAGATTTAAAACATCTTCTAATGAAATCTTTAAAAGGATAGCTATTTTATGCGCAGTTTCTAAAGTCATCTTATCTCCCTTCTTACCTTTTTCTAATGCATCATAATAGTTTCTTGATAACCCTAGTTCATTTGCATAAGCATATAAGTCTTTCTTGTTTTGTTTTCTGTGTTTATATAAGTATTCTCTTCTCATGTTAAATATGGGCAACGCCCTTTTATCCTTTCATCTTTTTATCACTTTACTTTTCTTTGACTTTACTTTGTCTAAAAATGGCCAGTTTTTCCTATGATTTTCATAAAAATCAAATGACAAAAAAGTCGAATTTCATCAACTGAACTTAAATTCTGATGGGGAGTTGTTTAAACCATATCAAACCTATTGTTGAAAGTATCAAGACACTTTCAAACACATTCTTGAACACGGAGTAGATTCTTAAACGAGACATGTCTTTGGTGAAGATCATGAACGAATCAAGAACTGATTAAGTATTTAAAATGAAGGTTGACTGGAATCCCAATCAGACTTAAGCACAGTAATTTGAGCTCAACTCTATTCTAACAACGGGGTAATGATTCATTTTGAGATTCTTTAAAATCGTATCTATATCTACAAATGTGTCTATGGTGTTGAGATACCCAAGTTGCTTTCTAGCTCACGCAGTGAAGCCATTATGAGATTGTCTTTTCATAGCGATGACATAGGAAATACAGTCATATTCTGGGTTTCATGAAAATTACTAAAAATCGCCTTATTATTTTTTAGCCACGTTTAAATCCTAAAAATTGACTTTTTCATCTCTTTTATCTGTGAATTTTTAATGCATTCAGTTATAATGGGTTTTGTGTGTACCATCTCTAGGAGGTATTTATTGTGAAAAAGAACTTTAATTTAGCTGAAGAAGAATACGGGTTAGGTGATCAAACCAAACAAATCGTCGGTGGCATGCTTGAAAAAAGAGAGATTAAACTCTCTGAAGATCATCCACATGTCGGACGTAATATGCGAAATAGACATCAGATGTCACAAGAAGATTTATATGAAGCCTTAAAGGGTGCTTTTAGTCTAAACTCAATTAAAAACTATGAGAAAGGACTTAGACCAGCACCAGTTAAATATTTATTACTACTTGCTGAATACTATAATGTCAGTTTAGAATCTTTAATCGATCATTCACCATTCACTAAAATCAACCATGAACCGATTCCAACCAAACTCTATGAATATGTCAATCATGAATCTGTGATAGTAACACCTAAAGAAAATATCGATTACAATTTAAAAGAAAACATCGATCAAAATCATCATCAATATATCTATTACATCCTATCTGAAGATGACAACACATTAAATCTACCTTGGGGTACGAGGTTACTTGTCAAACTCAAAAAGAATGAACAGATC
>JAUSOA010000212.1 GCA_030656435.1 Acholeplasmataceae bacterium
AAATAACAAGGATTAGACCGAATAATGAGATTGCGAAGAGTACCCACGCAAATATAATGCCATTATTGCCTTGACCTAGGATTGGAAAATTTGAATTGATTTGTAGAAGCGAGTTTCCGCTAATAATCATGAGTGCAAGTGCACCTGATAATGTAGCTAAAATACCTAAAAGTAGGTTTTCCCACTTATACTCAGTGGTAAGTACCTCGAGTAGCTTGCTTTTTTGCTCTACTGTTTTTTGTTTGATTGCCATTTGAATAGCCTCCTATTTACTTTCCTTATGCAGGGTGTGTTTGTTGCATCTTGGACAATGTTTATTTGTCTCGATGCGTTCTTTTTGAGTTTGTTTGTTCTTCGTTACTGTGTAATTTCTACTCAAACACTCCGAACATACCAGTATTACTTTTTCGCGCATTAAAAAACCACCTTTTGTGGTCATTCGCAAATGTATTTTAACACTTAAGAATGACTTAGTCAACTACCTATCATATTATATCATAATTTTATATTTTTCTTTGATTCTAAATATCGTATTATAAATTTGCTTTCTACTAAAGTTTGTCGAGCTTTCAATATCGATGATTGTTTCTCGATTCATAAAGTATCTTTCATAGACGATTTGCTCAAGATTTGAGTTTAAGGATAAATACACTGGTTCTTCTTCGATATAGCATCTTTCTTTACAAAAATCCGTGTTTTCAAAGAGGAAGTATGTAGGAAGTGATCTCTTCAATTGATAGAAATGTCTTTTCAAGATTAATTCAAAATATCGTGTAAATGTCTTGTTTTTATCCGTATTGAAGGTTTTGATTGCTTTATTAAGCATTAAATTTCCTTCTTGATGAAAATCATCGTGTTCTTTTGGTTCTAGTTCCATTAAGTGTACTTGTTTCCAGATGAATTTATGATACTTTTGAAACATGAAGTCGAGCGCGAGCTCGTCATGTTCAGCGTGGATGAGATAAATCAGCTCATAATCATTCATCACTAAATGCATTTTATTTTAAACTTGCATACATCATGAGTGCGGCTGCAACGCTCACATTCAAGCTGTTAATCTTCCCATACATCGGAATTTTTACAAGAAGGTCGCAATTTTGCTTAACTAAGGGTCTAATTCCTTCTCCTTCGTTTCCTAAAACAATAGCAAGTGAACAATCCTTAGGCATATCGTTAATCGTTTTATCAGTTCCTCCATCAGTTCCAATTACCCAAACGTTTTCTTTCTTTAAACTCATGATTGCTTGGTTGATGTTTGAAACTAAAACGACTGGCACATGCTCTATAGCTCCTGATGAAACCTTGGCTACTGTAGCATTTAAAGGAACTTGTCCCTTTCTGCTCATGATAATACCATCTAATTGGACTGCTTCAGCTGTTCTCATGATTGCACCAAGATTGTGTGGATCTTCAATGCCGTCAAGAATTAGAAACCTTTGATGCTTCGATTTGTCTAATACATCTAAAAGTTCTAGGTATTCATAATCTTTGACATCTGCTGCCATTCCCTGATGAAGTGCGTTATCGGTAAGTCTATTGAGCTCTCCCTTAGAGACCTTTGAATAGGTTACCTTTCTATCACTTAAAAAATTTAGGAAATGGTGGTCCTGAAATTTTTCATCCAAATATAGTTGATAGATCGGGCGATTTGCAAAAATTGCCTCTCTAATCACATTTTTTCCGTATACGATCATAATTTATCCCTCCAAGTTCATTTTTATCTTAATTCTTTAGATGAACTTTCATTTTATTTGATAAAAAGATATCAAAGGGCGCGTGTGCGCCCTCTAATTTTAGTCATTATTGCATATCTGCTAACAAATTCATTAAGAACTTGACGAGATTTTTTAACCATCTCACGATATTCGATAGGATGTACATCATTGGATATGTTGCCTGTGCAAGCACGAGAAGTAATAATATTTGTGGAACAGTTAGTGGTGGTAGTGGGTGGAAATCTTGGAAATAGAATGGTGCGAAATCAAAGTAGAGTGGCATGAACCAAATTGCGATAAAGAAGATCAATACCATGAAGAAGAATAGAACTCCTCTCATCTTATTAAATGGTCTAGAAACCTTAAATAACACAGTGAGTGAGACAACAGTTGCTGAAATCACAATCAGTGTCGATAAAACATCTGGACCCATGTTTAATGCACCTTCAAAGGAATAGATAATAAGTGTATTAATCATTACAATGAGCGCACCCGGTAGGGCAGCCTTTAAGATATTCATCAGGAATTTACCCTTAACTAGCTTGTTGTTAGGCTCTAAGGCTAAGAAAAATGATGGAATACCAATGACTAAATAGTCAATTAAAACAAGCTGACTTGGAGAAATTGGATAAGCTCCATTTCTAATAATTGCTACGATTGCGAGTAGGAATGAGAATATTGTCTTTGTTAGGAATAATGTAGACACACGTTGAACGTTATTAATTACTCTTCTACCTTCACTTACAACCTTAGGCATTGATGAGAAATTGGAATCTAATAAGACTAGATGTGATACGTTTCTTGCTGCTTCACTACCAGATGCCATCGCAATCGATGTATCTGCTTCTTTGAGTGCAAGAATATCGTTGACACCATCACCAGTCATCGCGACTGTACGTCCATTATTCTTTAAGGATTCAATTAAAAGCTTCTTTTGCTGTGGAGAAACACGACCGAATACTGTAAATCTAGATGCAGATCTTACAACTTCTTTATCTTGCATTCCCTCTAAGCTAATGTATTTATCGGCATTTGCTACACCTGCTCTTTGTGAAATTCGAGCAACTGTTTGTGGATTATCCCCTGAAATGACCTTGACTTCAACGTTATGACTCTTGAAATATTCAATCGTTTCAATTGCATCAGGACGGATGGTATCCTCTATCATAATCAATGCGAGAGGAACAACCTTACCTGAAAATTGATTTTCATCGATATCGCCATCAGAAAACGCGACTACAAGTACACGGTATCCTTCAGCAGATTGCTTATCTACTTCTTTAGCAATTTGAGAGAATCCTTCCTTAACAACAAACTCAGGAGCTCCTAAAATGAATGTTCCATAGCGTTCAAATTGAACTGCACTAAACTTTCTAGTGCTTGAAAATGGAATTAAGTTCTTATGTCTAATTCTTTTGCCAGTACCAAAACGGTCTGAAAGTGCATCAGAGGTTAAATTCGGATCATTTTGAGCGTTGAGCATTGCTGAGATAATATTCTTTAATGCAAGTCCTGTATCATTTTTATATTCGATAATGCTTTTAACAGTCATCGTTCCATCGGTAATGGTCCCTGTCTTATCTAAGCAAAGGGTGTCGACTCTAGCAAGCATTTCAATACAATAGAGCTCTTGAACCAGTGTGTTATTTTGAGCAAGTCTAATAACACCAACTGCAAGTGCCATTGAAGTTAATAGAAATAGTCCTGATGGAATCATCCCAATCATTGCACCTGTTGTTTTAATAACGATTTCTTCATAGGACATGCCTAAGCTTGGATTATTTGTCATTAAATAAAAGAGTGTAAATGCGAGTGGTAGAATAATTATCCCTACGGTACGAATGATAATTTTAAGTGATCCTAACAAATCGGATTCAGGTTTTTTATATTTTTTTGCTTGATTTGTTAATTTTTGAATGTAGATATCCTTACCAACAGCGGTTGCTTGTGCATAACAGTTTCCTGAAACTACAAACGAACCAGAGTAAAGTGTATCTCCCTTTCTTTTAATAATGGGATCAGATTCACCTGTCAATAATGATTCATTGACTTCAATGGATCCCTGTCTAACGACAGCATCTGTTGGAATTTGTTTACCAGAGCTTAGGTATAAGATGTCATCAATAACTACATCTTGAATTGATATTTCAAACTCATCTGTATCTCTAATTACAATAGCTGTTGGTGCAGATAGGAGTGAGAGCTTATCAATTGTTTTCTTCGCTCTAATTTCTTGAATGATACCAATTGTTATATTTAAGGTGATAACACCCATAAAGAATAAATTGGAAATTTTTGCAGATACTGAGATTAGCCAAGCTGCAATACTGAAGTTCAGGAAATTAAAGAATGTAAAGATATTTTGACGAATGATATTTGGAATACTCTTAGAACTTCCGGTATCTGTAATATTTGCAAGTCCAGCCATCTGACGGAGTTCAACTTCTTCTGTAGAAAGTCCTTGATCGACATCAGGATTGTATCTTTCAACAACAATATCATCCTTAGTTCTTACCTTATCTTTAACATTCAAGGTAGCCCTAGTTTCTTCATTAAGTGGAACGTGAAGTCCTAAAGGATCACCCTTCATGGTAATCATGTTTTCTTTTATAACTGTTTTTGGTCCTTTTTGTTTTTTTGGCTTAGAGATTTCCTTTTGATCTAAAGCATCATCATCTTCATCAATCAATTGCTTTAAATCATCTTGTTGATTCAGTTTTCTGCTAACCTTTTTTTCAACTGTCTTTTCCATTGAAATCTCCTTTCTCTATAAATATAATTGCGAGTCTTATCAGTTCATCTGCTCTATTCTTGTCATGAAGATATAGAAATCCGATAAGTGCTTCGAAGCCTGTTGCGTAATGATATGTTTTTGCATCGATATTTTTTCTACCTGGTCCACTTGAATTTCTACCTCTTTTAAAGGTTTCGATTTCATCAGTAGACAACAAGTTTTCCTCCATCAATTTAATGATGATTAAAGATTGTGCAGTACCCGCAGTAAATTTGATTGCTTTTTTATGCAAATCATTTACATTGGTGATTTTATTCTGGATCAAATGTGTACGAACTGAAAGCTCGTAATACGCATCTCCAATGTATGCAAGTGTCAGTCCATTCAAAATTACATCCATCCTCGCTCTGTGAGCTTATTTCTCAATTGATCTGCTCTTGAAAAATCCTTATCGTTTCTTGCATCTTCCCAAGCACGATATAGAATTAGTGTTTCATCGGTAAGTTCATATTGAGGCATAATTCCTAATACTTCTAAAATTGTTTTTGTTGTTTGATAAAGCACTGCTAGGAATTTAGAGTCCTTAGCCTTGTTCATTTGCTTGAGTAGATCATAAATCTGTGTAATGACGTTAGGAATATTGAAGTCATCATCCATGAGTGATTTAAAGAGATCGATTTGATTGGTGTCAACATCTATTGTATATTCCTTAGCAAGCGAAATGGTTAAAAAAGCTTTTTTTAGGTTTCTTTTAATTTTATCATATTCTTTAGCAAATTGTACCATTAAATCATCCGTATAATTGATTGGCTGGCGATAATGATGTCCGATGGTTAATAGTCTAAATGCGAAGGGATCATAGTCCTGCAAAAGATCCTTCACAAGTGTTATATTTCCTAATGACTTACTCATTTTAACATCGTTGACATCGAGTCTACCTACATGCATCCAAAAGCGTGCAAGATGATGATGATCGTGAACTACAGTTTGTGCGATTTCATTTTCATGATGTGGAAACTTAAGGTCTGTTCCTCCACCGTGAATATCAATTTCTTTACCAAATATTTCATGATTCATGACGGCACATTCGGTATGCCAACCGGGTCTTCCTCTACCCCATGGAGATTCAAAGGAAATACCATCTGTGGTAATTTTCCAAATGCTAAAATCTCTAGGATCTTCTTTATCTTCATCTAGGGTCACTCTGACACCTTGAGATAGTTCGTCCATATTTTGTTTACTCAAAATACCATAATCTGAGACCTTACCGACCCTAAAATAAACTCCGCTTGGTTTTGCATAAGCGAACCCTTTTTTAATAAGGTCTTCGATATATTCAACCATTTGCATAATATATTCTGTAGCCTTAGGCATCATATCTGGCATCACACTTCCAAGTGCTAATGTCATATCAATAAAATGCTTGGTATAAGTATTCGTAAGCTCTGATTCCTTAACCTTTAATTCCTTTGCTTTTTCGATAATCTTATCATCGACATCCGTGATATTTGATACAAGTAGCACATCATAGTCAATGAACTTTAAATACCTTTTGACGACGTCAAAAAAAATGACCGGTCTAGCATTTCCTAGGTGAATATCACCATAAACAGTAGGTCCGCAAACATACATTGAAACCTTCTTTGGTTCTATGGATTCAAATGCTTCGATGCTGCCTGATAACGAGTTGTATAGCTTCAACATAGTTGTGTCCTCCTCTTTGTTTTATTATAAATGAAAACAAAGGAAATAACAAGAAATCGAACATGAAATGACGTAAATTTAAGAAATTGGCTTTACAAAAGTATAAACCACCAGTTGGACATGGTGGTTTATACTTTATATTTTTCTTAATTCCTTCAGTATTTTTACCATCGCCCAAGTATCTTGTTTACAATATTCTAAGAGTTCATTATATTTTAATTCAAAGGTTTTAGCGTCCATCATTGGAAATCTAGCATAGGTAACAAGTGCTTCTGTACCATTAGATATTCCCATGCCTTTATAGGTTAAATCGCTAAAAATTGGAAGTACTTTTTTAATTGAAAATGAGCCGTTTAGGTTGTTGTGGTAAAAATTGATTGCCTTCGCTTCTTCCTTATCAAAGCCAAGTGGTGTAAACATTTTTTGATTGCCTCGAAGCAAAAACATTAGGTCAAATAAACGGTCTACCATATCAAGAAGTCTTACTCTATATTCAGGGTATAGCTCTGCCATTTCTTTAAGTCTAGTTTGTTCAAATGATTGATTGTAAACCATAATTGAGCCCCCATCATCCTTAATCACATCAAGCATATGGGCAATTAAATCTTTTCTTAGGTCGATATGTTTGGTTGCAATATAGGAATAATTATCGCTATCCTTATCGCATACTCCAGGAGCATGCTCTATATGTATTGAATATTGAAATAGAGATTGGCTATATGGTTTTTCTCCTTTAAATCTTGGGAGGGGACAAGGAAAAGTTTCGAAATCTAGATGATAGATCGGATACTTTAAAACAGATATTCCTGCTCTAATTTTAGGAACATGATAATAGGGTTCCTCGGATTCCATGACCTTTCTTTGAATAATGTTATTTTCTCTTTTTAGCCAGTGAAAGGGAATATCAAATGCACTCACTAACCCCTCATTGATTAAATCAAATCTTTCATGTCTTATATCCTGTTCATCCTTAAACCCGTTATGACTTCCCATATAGGTAAAAATGCTGTTATATTCGGGGATATGCTTGTAGCAAATCGGAAAGAATTTACATTGCCTTGTATCTTTTCTTTGACAATGAGCACCTAAGCTAACTGGGTTTGCATTCATGGTATTGAGTCTTTGAATCACGATAGAGATATCATCTTCAATGATTGACATCATTTCCTTAGTTAACGATGTAACATCGATTAAGGTTACGATATCATCTCCATAGATGGGTTCGTTTCTTTCATTAACTAGTCCTTCATGGATATAATCACTATTGAGAACTACAAGATAATATTTAACTTTCTTATTGGTTTGAATTGATTTCTCTAATACAAATCTTTGATAGGCTATGTCATAGACATAACGACCTTCCTTAGTCAGTCGATCCTTTAATCTGCTTATTTTTTTTCTATACTCTTCGTTGACATCTCCCAATAAATCTTCTTGTAGCATTAAAATCCCCTCTGGTGAATAGTCGAAAAGTGGTATTTTTTCATCATCATTATTTTTGTAAGTAATCTCTTTGA
Source organism: Acholeplasmataceae bacterium (assembly GCA_030656435.1). Lineage (GTDB taxonomy): Bacteria > Bacillota_I > Bacilli_A > Acholeplasmatales > Acholeplasmataceae > Peloplasma. The sequence continues at coordinate 7,671 of JAUSOA010000212.1, forward strand.
ACTTTTTAGAGGTCGTTGCTTTAACCTCAAATACTCGAATAGTCTCTTTATCCTCTTGATATCCATCAAGGAAGCAATAAAAATTAAAGCCTTCAATTTCATGCTCAAATCTTTTTTGAAGATATGTGTCTAAGCTATAGATGACATCACCCTTAAATCTTCTTTGAATTGCGTCACCTGATAATATTTCAATTTGAGAATAATAGGGAAGCATTGTATCCATTTGAGGGTCTTCTTTTTCAAGCATATCCTCATCTTCTTCATCATACATATCATCTAAAAGAATCGATACTTTTTCTCTGTTTTCTTCACCGATTAAGTCTTCTAGTTCAGGATCATCGGTAAAGGATACTACAGCCTTCTTTTGATCTCGATAAATCTCATCAAGGGCTGTGTATCTGTTACATCGTATATAGTTAATAAATCTCGTTTTCGATATTTTCATCTTAATCACCTATGTTTATTATACATGGGAATTCAAGTGATGTTTATTTCATAAAGAACAAAAGTGAATAAATTCACTCGGGGCGATTAAATCGCCTTTTTCTTTTTCTTCAAATCTTATATAATTAAACTATGAATCCTATTTTGGTTAAATATAAGTATCAAGATCTCTTATCTATTGCAGCTATTCAAGGAA
>JAUSOA010000213.1 GCA_030656435.1 Acholeplasmataceae bacterium
TTTAACAATTGCTATGGCAATTACAAGATCAGCTGGTGATTTTGGTTGGTTAGGACCAGTTCTATATATGATTGCATATCCAGTTGGCACATTATTCTTAAGTAACTACTTATTTAAATTGGGCTATCGTGGTGGATTAGATTCTATTTCTAAGTTTATGGAGTCAGGAAAGCTTGATATTATTACAGAATCTATAACTATACTTGGTTTGATTGTTGTTGGTGCGTTAACTGCTTCATTCGTTAATGTTCCACTTCCAATTCAAATTAGATCGATTGAAGGTGGAAACGTTCTTGTTAACTTTGAAGTCTTAGTTAATAATATATTCCCTAAACTGTTGCCACTACTTCTCACTCTCTTTGTTTATAAACTCGTCGGTAAGAAAAAATGGTCACCTCTTAAGGTTATGGGTCTCATCTTAGTTTTAGCAGCAGTGTTAACATTGCTTGGTGTCATTTTCGGAGTTTATTAATCGAATAGAGAGAGGTTTATTAAAATGAAATTAGAATATACATTTGAGGTCAAAAAAGTTTTAGACAGAATTGAAACAGAACAAGCATCAAACATTATGGAAGCAGCCAAATTATGTGCAGATACAATTTCTAAAGGAAAGCTAGTTCACTTATTTGGAAGTGGACACAGTGTTCTTCCAATCCAAGATGTTTTTCCAAGATATGGTGGAGTTGTAGGATTTCACCCATTGATGGATCCAAGATTGATGTGGAGTAATGTTATCGGACCAGGTGGAGCAAGAGAACTTTTGTGGATTGAACGTCAAGAAGGATATATTGCTAACTTTATGCAAAGTTACCATTTTCAAGAAGGTGAAGTTATCATTGTATACTCACACGGTGGATTAAATGCTGCTCCAATTGAAGCAGCAAAATACGCCAAAGACAAAGGTTTAAAAGTAATCACTGTTACATCAGGAGAAAACTTTAAAATGGCTAAACCTAATCATTCTAGTGGCTTGAAACTTGGTGACTTAGCAGATGTATTTATTGATAATTGTAGTCCGCTTGAAGATGCAGTTGTTCCTATTGAAGGATATTATCAAAAAGTTGGTGCAACTTCAACAATCTCAGCGATTGCAATTTCTCAATCTATCGTTTCTGAGACAGCAAAAATTTTACAAACATTAGGACATAAAATGCACATCTTTGTTTCACCAAATGTGGTTGAAATTCCTAAGGATTACATGCATGAAGTTTATGCCAGTTATACAAAACTTGTTAAAAAGAACGGAAACTAGTAGAATATAATCATCGAGGCCCCTGAGCTTAGGGGCCTTAATGATCTTATGGAGGTAACAATGACAAAAGTAGTAGTTTTAGGCCATGGTGGATATGGAACAGCAATCAAAAATAATCTTGCTATGCTTCTTGGAGAACTAGAAGGTTTTTACTATATAGATTTTAATCCTGAGCATAATGTCGATGATTTAAATGCAGAAATTCAAAAGATTATTAGTGATGATTTAAATCAAGATGTTTTATTTGCCTGTGATTTAACGGGAGGTTCACCATTTAGACAAGCATGTTTACTAGCAGTCGATCATCCAAGCTTTGTAGTTGTCGCTGGTTTGAATACATCTGGCTATGCTGAAATTGCGTATGCATTAGATTTAAAACCAATGGAGCTTGCTGAAATGGCAATGACAGCTACCAAAGAATCAATTTCGGTATTTCACATATGATTGCACTCAATATATTTGGTATTGATGTAGAAATCATTTTTCTAGTTTATGCAGTTGTTATATTTGTACTTTTTTTTGGACTAAGGGTTATTTTACACAGTATTAGAAAGCGTACTGACCGTGAGTTGATAGATTTGCTTTATGTAAAAGAACAATATGTACTCTATCAAGAGTTATTGAAAAATAAGCGACTAAGATTGATTTTTTCGAAAATCGATATTGAAATATTAAAGTTAAACGGCTTTATGGTAGAGTCTAATGATGAGAAGATAATGCACCAAATCACTTATATTGATCAATTAAGGCTTAATAATAGACAAAAAATTGATTTTTTAAGTAAAAGATTCACATATTTTGTTGAACTAGGCAATCAAAATGAAGCCAGTTTAAGCTATGTAAATATGAAAGAAATTCTTGAGAGAAGTAAAAAGAATGAAGCATCCGTAATTTTGGATGAAGCAAAAACAGTATTAAATATATATATTTATAAAGATATTAGACTCATTCCAAGTTTATTATCAAAAGCAGAGAACGAGACCAATACTGTAGTACAAGGAGTTCTTTATTATCGAATAGCAAAGCTTTATTATTTTGCAAACAAACCCGAGTTATCACGTGAGTTTTTATTCAAATCACAAAAACAACTTAAAGGAACATATTATGAAGATATCATTGAGCACGCACTTATAGACTTGAATATACTCAATACAAAATAAAGGTGACTAACTATTAAAAGTCAAGTACTTTTATTGGTGGAACAGTAAAAACCTCCTTTAGCCTATTATTTTTAGAGGTTAGCTACTATTAGATATGACTTTTACTTAATCGCCACAGTTTAAGTAATCAGTTATTTGAGAAGTTTTGGATCGAAATTTATTTGATGTTTTTCTAGATGATGAATAACTCTTACAAGTTTTTTTGCTAAATGGACTTGGGCGACACGATGATGTTTACCCTCTTGTTTCTTCTTATCATAATAAGCATAAAACACAGGGTTATAGATCATTACAGTTGTAGAGACTTGAATAAGTGTAGTACGTAAAAGTTTACTTCCACGTTTCACAAGTTTACCCGTTGATGACATTGTTCCAGACTCTTTGATAGTTGAATCGAGACCTGCATAGGATAACATCTCAGCTGGATTGGAGAAAAGCGAGACATCACCATACTCACTCGCGATGATGGCTGCAGATATTAAACCGACACCTTTGATGGTTTCGATGCGCGTTGGGTATTTCTTCATCAAAGAAATGATTTGTTGTTCAGTTTTCTCAATATCGTGATTCAACATCTCAACATACGAAATAGAAGTCTTGAGTTTAAAGAGTTGATGATCTTGTGTAACACCAATTGTAGATTTTGCTAAATGCTTAAGTTTGACAAACATAGGATAAGTAAATTTTCCCATGGATAATCTACGAAGTTTATCATAGTGTTCATCATTCAGTTTAGCAATTCTTTCTGGTGAACAAAAATGTTTGATAATGTATAAAGATGTCTCTGAATAGCCTTGTTCATGCATAAAAGGCTTATATTCAGGAAAGATGACATCTAAGACCTTGGTCATCATATTATAGTGCTTTGTCCTGATAGAAATGAGTTTAAATCGTAGTCTGGTGAATGATTTTAAGGCACTTATATGATAAGATTGATGATGATAGGCTTTGTAGTCTACAGATCTCATATAAGTTGAAATCATTTGTGCATCCTTCTTATCCGTCTTTGTTTTTCTCAGTGATTGGGCTTCTCCAAACTTCTTCACTAGAAAAGGATTGATTTCCATGAATTTATATCCATGGAAGGTAAGGAATGACTTTAGATTTTCACCATAGTGACCTGTAGCCTCTAAGCCTATTATCATTTCTTGCTTAGGGTGAGGTTTAAAGTAATCTAGTAACTCCTTAAAACCCGACTGGCTGTTCTCAAATGAGAACTGATAATCTACTGTTTCGGTGGCGATGAAACAGTCGTGCTTGTACTTAGAGATATCGATACCGATATAGATCATAAGTACACCTCCTAAAAATTTTTTGTACGTGTGGTAAGTCCAGCGTGTCTTTATCTCATAATCATGTAATAAGCGTCTTGCGCTAACTAACTATTGCTGATTAAAATAAAGACCGTGGTAAGCGTCACCTTCAAACAGTCAAAGCTGTAATAAAATGAAACAAATCCACAGTACATTATTATTATATTAAATTAGAAAGAAAGGAATAAAGATTTAGATGTATTAGATCTAACTTAATACACTTTAAATCTTACATGAAAAAATGAGAGAATTTAAATATATTATTAAGGATCCTATGGGATTTCATGCAAGACCTGTTGGAATGATGTCAAAGCTTGTAAGTAAACAAAAGGCATTAGTTACAGTTCATTTCGGCCAACAATCTGCAGATT
>JAUSOA010000214.1 GCA_030656435.1 Acholeplasmataceae bacterium
ATATACAACAATTGTATCGGCACCAATAACAACATCATTGGGGTATTTGCCTGCAATATGAACTGCCTTCATCTTTGCGAGTTCGACTACAAGCTCTTCAGGTTTCAATTTTTCATCTAAATTTTCATCAAGAAAGCTCGGCTCAACAATAAAATCCAGACCGGCGTCTTTCATGAGTTTTGCTCTTCTTGGAGAACCACTTGCCAGAATTAACATCCTCTAGCCCCCTTTATCGCTTGTTATTATAACATATGTTTTTGGTTATTCATCTGATTATTTATCTTTGTAATGGTATAATTGAACTATAGAAATGAGGTAGCTTATATGAAACGTATCGTAACACTACTCAAAAACGAACTAAAGATAAGTACCAAATTCCCACTGATTGTATCAGTGAGCGGTGGCATGGACTCCATGGCGCTCCTTTCCATGCTGATTGATACTCAATATGAAATTATCGTCGTTCACTTTAACCATTTAAAAAGAGATGAGTCTATTATTGAAAAAGATTTGGTTGAGACCTATTGTAAAACAAAAGAGATTCCTTTTCACTATTATACAATCAAAGTGACAGAAGGAAACTTTCATCACCAAGCACATTTGCTTAGAAATCATTATCTATGTGAGGTTGCTAGAATGTATAAGACGCCTTATATATTAACTGCACATCATTTAGACGATCTATTCGAAAATATTTTAATCAAGATTACAAGAGGTAGTAATCTTCTCGGATATGCAGGAATGCAGGTTATTCATTCTGATCATGAGTTCACTTACATTAAACCACTTCTATACACAGAAAAAAAAGATATCCACCACTATGTTTTAACCAACAATATCCCTTATTTAGATGATTCGTCTAACGAGGGAAACTTCTATCTAAGAAACAGATATCGCCATGCCGTTGTCCCTGTAATGAAGCAGGAAAATGATCACTTATTAGATCAGGTCAAGCAGTATCATGATCAAGTGACCTCTGCTTTCCAGTTCATCAGAAATACAACAAAATCTCATATCAAAGAAAATATGATTATCCCTGTAGAAGAGTTTAGAACCTGGGATGAAGCGATTAAGGATGACGCAATCGCTTATCTAATAGAGCATTATAAGCTAACACTTTCATTTGAAATCATTAAAAAGATTAAGAAAATGATTCTTTCTAAACGACCAAATCCATCATTTAAACTGAGTAAGGATTTTGCCTTTGTAAAGACATATAAGGACGCTTATATCAAGACATTAGAAATCGTAGAACCTGCAATTCTTGAGGTTAAAGAAGGTCCCAATAAAATACTAAATATGGCTATTTTCACATTTTTAAATAAATCCAACTCCAATACTGTGAAATTTTCGAAATTATGTTATAATAAATTAGCATTTCCACTATGGCTTCGTCATAGAGAAGATGGTGATTTATTAGCCTATGAGTACGGTCACAAAAAGTTAAAAAAACTTTTAATTGATCATAAGGTTCCTATGGAAGAACGCAATAGTCTTTGGGTTCTAACAGATAGTGAAGACACCATATTATGGGTAGAAAAGTATTATATAAATCAAACCCTTGGAAATGAAAATGAGTTTTATTTTAAATATGAAGAGGTAAAAAAGAATGCATAATGATATCGCAGCTATCTTAGTGTCTGAACAAGAAATTAAAGAAATCTGTATTAGACTTGGTAAAGAAATCACAGCTGACTATAAAGATAAGAATCCAATATTTGTTGGTCTACTTAAGGGTTGTGTTCCTTTCATGTCCGATTTAGCAAGACATGTTGACTTAAAATTCGATATGGCTTACATGTCGGTTTCAAGTTATCACGGAGGAATCGCTTCTTCTGGTGATGTAAAGATCAAGATGGATTTAGATATTTCTATAAAAGGTAGAGATGTTTTAATCGTTGAGGATATCGTAGATACTGCAAACACAATCGTTACCATTATTGAGTTACTTAAGCACCGTGGTGCTGCCTCAGTAAAAATGGCAACACTATTAGATAAGCCTGCGGGAAGACTTAGAGAATATCAACCAGAGTATGTGGGTAGAATCATACCAAAGGAATTCGTTGTCGGCTACGGCTTAGATTATAACGAATACTATCGTAATCTACCATATGTAGGCATCCTAAAGCCTGAAGTTTATGCAAAAAAATCCTAGAGGGGTGTAAAGAATGAATCAAAACCCAAATCAAAAAAAGAAAGTCGAGTATAGAAAGAAGCCTGATTATCTAATCATGCTATTTACGCTGATTATCGTGATCGGTGTTTTCCTATTCTTAAGAGATGCCCTTGAAGGTGAGGTAGCAACTTTAAATATTACAGAAATGACTCAATCTGCTGATGCAGGTCATATCCAAAAAATAGAATACACTCCAGTTGGTGGTGACAATATCACCTTAGTACAAATCAGTGGTACATTCTATGAAAATAGCGGTTCAGCTACTTTTTATCAAACAATAAATTTTGAAGGTATTATGCCTTTAGAATATGCACAATCTATATTCTTGACTGTTGAGGCTGCAGGTGGAACAACTTCTATTAAAGCTAGGTCAGGTGTAACCATTTGGACAGTTTTAATTAACCTCGTTCCAATGATCTTAGTCCTTGTTATCCTATTTATAATCTTTAGAAACGCAAACAATCAAAATTCTAAGGCATTTGACTTTGCTAAAAACAGAGCAAAGCTCAATAGAGAAAAAGCAATCACATTTAAAGACGTTGCTGGTATGGATGAAGAAAAACAAGAAATGGAAGAATTAATTGACTTCCTGAAGACTCCTAAAAAATATGTTGATATGGGAGCTAGAATTCCTAAGGGTGTTTTACTTGTTGGTTCTCCTGGTACTGGTAAAACATTATTAGCAAGAGCGGTATCCGGTGAAGCGAATGTCCCATTCTTCTCGATTTCAGGTTCTGACTTCGTAGAAATGTTTGTTGGTGTTGGTGCTTCTCGTGTGCGTGACCTATTCAAGGTTGCTAAAGAAAATTCTCCTTGTATCATCTTTATTGATGAAATCGATGCTGTAGGTCGCCAACGTGGTGCTGGTCTCGGTGGTGGACATGATGAAAGAGAACAAACATTAAACCAATTACTTGTTGAAATGGATGGATTCACTACCAATATGGGTATTATCATCATGGCTGCGACGAACCGTCCAGACGTGCTTGACCCAGCATTATTAAGACCAGGTCGTTTCGACAGACAAATTACAATCAGTCTACCAGATATTCGTGGTAGAGAAGCAATCCTTAAGGTTCATGCTAGAAATAAGAAAATTGATCCAAAGGTTAAATTTAACGAATTTGCTGCGCGTATTCCAGGATTCAGTGGAGCAGATATTGAAAACCTACTCAATGAAGCAGCACTTCTCGCTGCCCGCGATAACCGTACATTAATATCAGAAATCGATATGGATGAAGCAATTGACCGTGTCATGATGGGACCTGCTAAGAAGAGCAGAAAATATTCTGTATCTGAAAAGAAAACAGTCGCCTATCACGAAGCAGGCCATGCAGTCATCGGAATCAAGCTTGAAGATGCAAATATCGTACAAAAAGTTACCATTATTCCTCGTGGTAGAGCAGGTGGTTATAACCTAATGACTCCACTCGAAGAAAAGTTCTTAGAAACAAAGAGTTCACTTCTTGCAAGAATTATCTCCTATCTAGGTGGTAGAGTTGCAGAAGAAATCGTGTTTGATACAGTAACAACTGGTGCATATAATGATTTCCAAATGGCTACAGCAATTGCTAGATCCATGGTTACTGAATATGGTATGTCAGATTTAGGACCTGTCCAATATGAATCTGCAAGTGGAAATGTCTTTTTAGGAAGAGATTACTTCAAGGAAAAGAACTTCTCCGATCAGGTTGCACATGAAATTGATAAAGAAGTTAGACATATTATCACTACTTGTTTTGAAAGAGCTAGAGATATTATCACTACAAATCGTGAACTATTAGATTTAATCGCTCATTACTTAGTTGAGGTTGAAACATTAACTAAGGCTGACATTGATGAAATCGTATCGACAGGAAAGCTTTCCTGGTGGAACGATAAAAAAGAACTAGCTAACAATGCGGCTTGATAAATATTTAAAGGTCTCACGCATTATTAAAAGACGCACCGTCGCTAAAGAGGCTGCTGAAAAAGAAAAGGTTGAAATCAACGGTAAAATTGCTAAGCCATCATCTACTGTTAAAGAAAATGATGTACTTACACTTTACTTGGGATTAAAAATTGTTAAGGTCAAAATCACAAGCCTTGTTTTAAAAAAGGATGAGCTTATGTATGAGCTTTTAACAGAAGAAAAACGGCCATAATGGTTAATTATGGCTTTTCTTATGATATAATATCATGGATTAGGAGGGTTATTTTATGTATCCAGAGGACTTAAAAGAACAACAAATCGTGCGTCGTGAGAAGGCACAAGAGTTAAAAGAAAAAGGTGTTGACCCTTTCGGTCATAAATATGATAGAACACATTCCAGCAAGGATCTATTCGATCAATTTGGAGCATTCGATCATGACACATTAGAAACTATGCATAAAGAAGTATCAATTGCAGGTCGTATCATGTTAAAGCGTGGTCAAGGTAAAGCAGGATTCATGAACCTTCAGGATCGTGATGGTCAAATTCAAGTCTATGTTAGATCGGATATGATTGGCGAAGCGATGTATGAGGTTTTTAGATCTGCAGATTTAGGAGACATCGTTGGAATTAAAGGTGTCGTTTTTAGAACGAAAACCAATGAATTAACTGTAAAAGCGAATGAATTTACTCATTTAACAAAGGCACTTCGTCCGCTACCTGATAAATTCCATGGTTTACAAGATAAGGAAGAGGCTAGACGTCGTCGTTATGTCGATTTAATTGTTAACGAGGAATCAAAGCGCGTTGCACTTCTTAGACCAAGAATTATTCGTTCTATTCAAAAGTTTTTTGACAATAAAGGATTTATTGAAGTTGAAACACCTGTTCTTCATTCTATTTTAGGTGGAGCAGCTGCTAGACCATTCGTTACACATCATAACACCCTTGATATGGACTTTTATTTAAGAATCGCTACTGAACTTCCACTGAAGAGATTAATCGTTGGTGGCCTTGAAGCGGTCTATGAAATTGGAAGACTCTTTAGAAACGAAGGTATGGATGCTAAACATAATCCTGAATTTACTACGATTGAAGCGTATCTTGCATATTCTGATATGGAAGGCATGATGGATTTGGTTGAAGAATGCTTATCCACTGTCACCTATGAGACACTGGGAACATTTACAGTCGATTTCAACGGAACAGTTATCGAAATGGGACGCCCATGGAAGAGATGGCATATGGTGGATGCAGTTAAGGAACTTTCAGGAGTAGACTTCTGGCAACCATTGACATTAGATGAAGCGAAGGCATTTGCTAAGGCTCATAATATCCATGTTGAAAAGCATTATAGCTATGGACATATCGTTGAAGCCTTCTTTGAAAAGTATTGTGAAGACGTGATTATTCAACCTACAATGGTTTATGGACATCCAATTGAAATATCTCCACTTGCAAAAAAGAATGAAAAAGATCCAAGATTTACTGACCGATTTGAATTATTCATCAATAAGAGTGAATATGCGAATGCATTCTCTGAGTTAAATGATCCAATTGATCAAAGAGAAAGATTCGAAAATCAAGTGAAGGAAAAAGCGCTAGGAAATGATGAAGCATCAGAGATGGATGTTGATTTCGTAGAGTCTCTAGAATATGGTATGCCACCTACTGGTGGACTTGGTATCGGTATTGATAGATTTGTTATGCTATTAACCAATACTCCAAATATTAGAGATGTTATCTTATTCCCCCATTTAAAGCACCGCTAAAAAGATAAAAGAACCAAATCATTTGACTTGGTTCTTTTTTATTTGTCTAGAAATATAATGAATTAATCGAATATGCCTTGTCCTGGTTCATCAACTGTTTCGTATTGATCAAAATCAGTTGGGAATTTAGGAAGTTCAGCACCCATAGAAATAATTAAAGTCATATCAATATTGATATCTTCCTCTTCAGATACAAAAACTACAGATATCGCAAGCTTAGTTACTCTATTTTCAGTAATTGAGATTACAAAGCTAAATGATAGCTCATCGACGACTCTATTAATTTCAGTCTTCGCTTCATTAACCATTTCAGTGATATCAGCTAATGACATTTGAGAATCAACTTGAGCCATGACTGCTACTGCAACATCAAGCATAGAGTCCATAATGCCTTCTTTATTGATTGTAAATACGATACTATGTGTATTCCCATTTTTATAAACCTTCAGGTTAGGTAATGCAGCCATAATCTCTTCAAAATCACCATTTTCAAGCATATCTAAATATTCTTGAGGGATTGGCATAATATCACCGATTGCATCTGGGTCTGCCATATTAAAAGCTTCATCCCACATCGTTTGTGTGACTTGTTGTCTCAATTTTTGTTTGAATACAGCGTCAGTTTCTTCACCATCTTCTGTTACTAGTAAATCCATGTTCATATATAGATACTGATTATAAAAATAAACGCCTGCATCTCCTTTAATACTTCTTTCGTCGGAATAGTCACCCCAGTAGGCTCCTACTTCTTCATCTTTTGAGTAGAAATCGATAGTTGCTTCAGCAAAAAGTCTTGACTCATTCACTTGTTCGCTAACTAAAGCAAATAATACTGCGTCAATATCAAGTTTAACTTCATTATAAGAAGAATATGTTCCTTCTACTTCTTCATTGATTGTATGAAGTTTGCCTTTAATGCTAATTCGTACAGATTCACTATCAACACTTGTGTAGTCTATGCTTTCAAATAAGGCAATCATCTCGGATGCACTTAATTGTACCAAATCTTTTTCTTTGAATGTTGGGAATGTATCTGGAGTAGAGCCACCACATGCAGCAAGTCCAAATAGAGTAAACAATACTACAAAAATCAATATTAACTTTTTCAAGGGTTTCACCTCTTTCTTAATTCTTATTATATTCCCCAACTCAATAAAAGTAAACATATAGGCAAATGATAGACTCTTTTGTTATTTCATAATATAATAAGATTAACTAAAAGGTGGCACACATATGCTAAAGTTATTGAATGTATCCAAAGAGTATATAACCGAAGATGAAAACATCCTAGCTCTTCGTGATATAAATCTAGATTTAGAGTCTTCTGGATTTGTTTCAATTGTAGGTCCCTCTGGTTGTGGGAAAACAACTCTTTTAAACATGCTCGGGGGGTTAGATCATCCAACAAATGGTGATCTTTATTTTAACAATCAAAATACAAAATCTTATACCGATAGCGATTGGGATACCTATAGAAATCAAAAAATAGGTTTTGTTTTTCAGCATTATTATTTAATCCCTCATTTAAATATTATTCAAAATATAGCACTACCTCTTTCAATTGCTGGATATGATCAAAAAAGTGCATTAGAAAAAGCGAAGGATATATTGATCACTGTTGGCTTAAAGGATAAACTCTATAAGAAACCAAATCAACTCTCTGGAGGTCAGCAGCAAAGAGCATCGATAGCAAGAGCTTTAGTGAATAACCCTAAAATCATATTAGCTGATGAACCGATTGGTTCATTAGATCATGAATCAAGTTTAGAAATCATGGAGCTACTTAAAAATATATCTTTAGATAGATTGGTTGTTATGGTTACACACAATATGAAGCTAGCCTCTGATTACAGCAATCAAATCATCACTATTGATTCTGGGATGATTAAGGATAGAAAACTCAATCTTCCAGTAAAATCAAAAGATTTAAAGCCTGAAATAAATAAAAACTCTGCGAAGATGTCATTTTCAACTTCATTTAAACTTAGTTTTATGAACTTAATGAAAAGAAAATTGAGAACGATACTGACTTCGCTTGCTGCAAGTATAGGAGTCATAGGAATTACCTTAGTCCTTGCAGTAGCATTTGGATTCAACAGATTTGTCGAGGTTAGAAAGACTGAAACTTTAAATGCTTTCCCTATTCAAGTCGATAGACTTTCTTTAGTTGTCCCTCTATTTGATGAATCCTATCGTCCAAATCTAGATCTATTCCCAGATACTGAAATTGCATATCCTAGAAATATCCAATATGTATTTCAAACCATTAACACAATAACTCCGGAATATTTTCAATATGTAGAAAAAATGAATCCCGCGATTTACGAACATATCCATTATAACTACAAAATTCAAAGTAATTTTGTTATCGAAAATAGTGGATCTATTGTTAACCCTGGATCAGTCATTAAAGAAATTGATGTAAGTGAAGCTTATTTATCCGAGAATTTTGAAGTGATTAAAGGTAGAATGATGCAACTCGAGTCCTTTGAAGCAATAATTACCTTAGATCGCTACAACCGTCTATCTAAGGATATTGCAGAATCACTAGGCTTTAACGGTGATGACCCTATTAGCTTTGATGATCTTTTGGGTTTAAAGCTTAAATGGATTCCAAATGATGTTATGTATACACTTGACGGTGCAAACTACATTAAAAACAGTGTGAGTAATGTTTATGGAAGTGCGCTAGCAATCGATATTGAAATAGTAGGAATTGTTCGCATTCAAGAAAAATTTAATATTGATTACCTGCGTACAGGAATATTTTATAGCACACATCTCGCAAAGCATATCATGGGTGATTCAAAAAATTCAGAAATTGTTGTTGCTCAAATTTCATCTAATATCAATGTTATAGATAATACCGCACTAACTCAATCTACAAAAGATACTGCACTTAGAAACCTAGGATATGGGACCTATCCACTAGCATACGTCTTCTATTCAAAAACATTTTCTGATAAAGATTTAATTATGGATTATTTAAAGGCTTATAATGATACAGTCTCCATCAACCAAGCTATAGAACCGTTAGATTTAGCCGGTATTGGACTGGCAACCATGCGCACTGCAATCGATTCGGTTACCATCATATTAATTGTATTTTCTGGAATAGCATTGCTTATATCTAACCTGATGATTGGTATTATGACCTATACATCAGTTATAGAAAGAACAAAAGAAATTGGAATACTAAGAAGCGTTGGTGCAAGAAAAAAAGATATCGGCAATATCTTTTATTCAGAAACTTTAATGATTGGAATATTATCAGGAACGCTAGGAATCCTTATATCCTATCTCTTAATTCCATTTTTAAATATGATATTAAAAACCGTAACAACAATAGAAAATCTCGCTTATCTATTCTTCCCTTATGCAATCATTTTAGTGATTATCAATATACTCTTAACTAGTATAAGTGGCATTATACCTGCAAGTATCGCATCCAATAAAGATCCAATTCTTTGCTTAAGAAATGAATAGAGACATCCCTCGGATGCCTCTATTTTTATTTAATAATCTTGTTCAATAATTTAAGTTTCTTTTTCGTATATGGAGGATATCTAAAGCTTAAGTCAACAGTGGTAGAACGCTTTACTACGCCTTTTGCATGACTGAATGTCTCGAAGCTTTTATAGCCGTGATAGCTTCCCATACCACTTGCACCTATCCCACCAAATGGGATATTTTTATTGCCGAAATGCATCATTGTATCATTAATTGTCGCTCCACCAAAGGAGAGTTCCTCAATGATTTTCTTTTCAAATGATTTATTTTTTGTAAATAGATATAAGGCTAAAGGCTTTTCAAATTGCTTCATTTCTTCAATTAAATCAGCTTCATCACTAAAGGTTAAAAGAGGCAGAATAGGACCAAATATTTCTTCTTGCATAACCTTAGAATTCTTAGTTATATGATTTAGTATTGTAGGTTCAATCTTATCAATAGAGAATCTTCCACCAAAGACAACCGATTCATCTTCAATTAAAGAAAGGAGTCTTGTATGATTTTTCTCATTGATGATTTTTGGATAGTCTTCATGATCTAAAGGATTTTCACCAAACCAAGATTCAACATGCTTTTTTATAAAACCTACAAAGCTATCTTTTAGTTCTTCTTTAATCAATATATAATCTGGGGCAATACATGTTTGTCCTGCATTCATAAATTTGCCATAAGCTATGCGTTTTGCCGTTAAATCTAAATCTACGGTTTCATCGATAATGGCAGGACTTTTACCGCCAAGCTCTAATGTGACAGGAATCAGGTTCTTACTTGCTTCACTCATAACAACTCTACCTACAGGAGTGCTTCCTGTGAAAAAGATGTAGTCATATTTTAATTTTAACAATGCCTTACTTTCTTCTAGGTCCCCAGTAAACACTGAAACTAGCTCACTAGAAAATATTTCAGAAAGCATCTTCTTAATCACCTTAGAAGTTTCAGGTGAATCCTGACTCGTCTTTAGTATCACAGTATTACCAGCGGCAATCGCTCCAATGAGCGGTGATATTGCGAGTTGAAAAGGATAATTCCATGGAGACATGATGAAGACTGTTCCATAGGGCTCTTGATAAATATAGCTTGTGGCGTGGAACAAAGTAATTGGAGTCTTTACTCTTTTAGGCTTCATCCATTTCTTTAAGTTCTTCATCACTAGATTGATCTCTAAAATAGTAATTCCAATTTCTGTTAGAAAGGATTCAAATTCACTTTTGTTTAAGTCACTTTTTAAAGCTTCTTTGATTTCTTGATCATATGTTATAATAGCTTCCTTAAGAAGCTTTAATGACTCAATCCTAAACTCATAGCTTTTCGTTTTTTGTGCCTGATAATATACTTTTTGATCATCTAATACCTTTTGATAATTCATCTATCGTACCTCCGTCAGTATCTATGATAGCACTTTTTTTGATATAATCAAATTATGTAACACGAAAGAGGTCATATGTATATAGTCACTGGTGCAACTGGGCACATCGGAAACAATGTCGTACGATATCTCATCAGTCTAAATAAACCCGTTAGAGTTCTAGCAAGAAAGCTAGATTCCTCTCTTGAAAATCTTCCCATCGAAATTGAAATCGGTGATGTTTTTAATCCTATATTTTTAGATAAGTTTATCAATCCATCAGATATTGTTATCCATTGTGCTGGTTTTATCGATTTATTAAATAGAGAGAAATATCAAAGTTTTCGAACCAATTATCAAGGAACAAAGAGGATTGCAGATTTATGCTTAAGAAAAGGAAATCGATTGGTCTACATATCTTCAGTAGATGCGATACCTAAAAAGAAAAGAGGGCTCGTTTTAGAGCCTCTCCAGATCAATCCAAAAAAAATGAAAACTTATTATGCTAAATCTAAAGCATTAGCTACCGATTATATTCTAGAATTAATTCATTTAGGATTAAATGCTGTTATTCTATACCCTTCTGCAGTTATAGGGGTCAATGACTTTAAGCCCTCTGCAGCAGGAAAAGAAATACTCTCTGTTGTCAAACGCCAAGTTGTCTTCTCCTTAAGAGGTGGCTATAACTTTATTGATGTATGTGATGTAGCAAAGGCAATCGTAATTGCATCAGATTCGAACATCATTGATCATATCATCCTATCTAATACAGATAAAACGATTTTCCAACTGTATCAAGCAATCGAAAAGGCTACGAAAACCAAGAAGATTATCATTCCTATTCCATCATTTATAGCTAGACTTGCGGTCTTATTTACATCAAAGTATTCTCAAATGATGATTTCTGCAATTCAAGATAACTATCATTACAGTAATGAAAAAATGAAGAAATATCTATTGCCAACATTAACACCATTTGACAAGACCATTAATGAAACAATAGTTTGGTTATTAGCACACCAAAAAGAATAAAGAGCGACTTAGGAAGTCGCTCTTTTCATTTATAGTATACCTAATTCATCTGCAATCTCTAGGAAAATGTCATCGATTGGGAAATACTCAACCTCTAACTTCCTAAACATCTCATAAGTCATTTCATCTAGCTTAGAAAACATGTCTAATGGGACTTCTTCTTTACTTTCCAACTTCTTTAGAACATCTTGTTCAAACTCGACGAGCTTGTCCATATCCTTCTGCTCAAAATTTTCGATGCCTAAGAGTTCATTTTGGAAATCAATTGCCGATAGCAATAAATTTACATCCTTCGCTCTGGTTTCTAGATCCTTAACATTATTTGAATATGATTTTTTGAGTAATTTCACGATTTCTTCAATTTGATCGAACATGTAGTAAAATCCGGTTTCAAATATTTGATCCTCTTCGTCTGAATATGTTTGGTCGTCTATCAACTTATCATATAAATGATCAATAACATCGATGACATGCTTAAAACGAATAATCAAATCGGAATTACTTTCAACCAGGTACTTCAGTAAATCGTGATTTTCAATTTTCCAATTGGCATACTCGTGATAAACTCTTTCATCACGCATTCAAATCACCTTCTTATGCTTTATTTGCGGAACCGAATACTTCAATCTTTTCTCTAATAACCTTCTTCATTGCTTCATATCCTGGAGCAAGAAGCTTTCTTGGGTCAAATCCTTTACCTTCTAAATCCTTACCAGCTTCAATATACTTTCTAGTTGCTGCTGCGAATTCTAATTGAAGTTCAGTATTTACATTAATTTTTGATACGCCCATAGAAATCGCTTTTTTAACCATTTCTGCTGGAATACCTGTACCACCGTGAAGAACAAGAGGTACTCCACCTGTTACATCAGATACTGTTTGCAGTACATCAAATCTTAGACCTTGCCAATTTGCAGGATATTTACCATGAATATTACCAATACCAGCTGCAAACATATCCACACCTGTTTCAGCGATTAACTTACATTCATTTGGATCTGCAATTTCGCCCATACCAACAACACCATCTTCTTCACCACCAATAGAACCAACCTCTGCTTCTACTGAAACGCCTTTAGCATGGCATGCTGCGACGATTTCCTTTGTTTTAGCAAGGTTTTCTTCAAATGGGTAATGTGAACCATCAAACATAATTGAAGTGAATCCAGCGGCTAATGCCTTGTATGAACCTTCATATGTTCCATGATCTAAATGAACCGCAACTGGTACAGTGACATTATAAAATTCATCTAATGATCTAACCATTGCCATTACTGTCTTATATCCACCCATATATTTAGCTGCACCTTCAGATACACCTAAGATAACTGGTGATTTAAGCTCTTCAACAGTTGTTAAAACTGCTTTAATCCATTCCAGATTGTTAATATTGATTTGTGCAACGCCATAACCTTCCTTGCGTGCCTTTAATAACATCTCTTTAGCTGATACGACTGCCATAATTTAATTTCCTCCTTGAAATTTTTACCACATCTATTATATTACAAACATAACTTTTTAGCAATAAATCACTTAGTGTAACCGTTCACAAACTACATATTATCTCTATGTTTGACAGCGGCTTTAATAAAGTCTCTAAATAGTGGGTGTGGTCTGAGTGGTCTAGATAAAAACTCTGGGTGAAACTGAACAGCAACAAACCATGGATGATCAGCCAATTCGACCATTTCTACAAGTTGGTATTCGCTATTAAATCCAGAAAGAATCATCTTACTTTCCTCAAATGTCTCCATGTATTGATTGTTAAATTCATAGCGATGACGATGTCTTTCGCTAATTAAGTGTGTTTGATAAGCTTCGTATGCTTTTGTTCCTTTTTTAATCTCACAATCATATAAGCCCAATCTTAAGGTTCCACCTAAATCCTCATCAGTTAATCTCCCTCTTTGCAGGGATATAACTGGGTTTGGTGTGTTAGGGTCGATTTCAGTTGAACTTGCACCTTCGATATTTAATACATTTTGTGCATACTCAATAACAGCGAGTTGCATCCCATAGCATAAACCAAAGTAAGGCACATTATGAGTTCTTGCATAAGTAATTGCTGCAAGCTTACCATCGGTTGCACGCTTACCAAATCCAC
This sequence comes from Acholeplasmataceae bacterium, assembly GCA_030656435.1. GTDB lineage: Bacteria > Bacillota_I > Bacilli_A > Acholeplasmatales > Acholeplasmataceae > Peloplasma. Next base: position 13,852 of record JAUSOA010000214.1, read on the forward strand.
CAGGAACCAATACTCCATCACAATCTTTCAAGTAATCTTCAATATTAGACGCATCGACTTCTTCCGCGTTAATCCATTTGATAACAACCTTTTGAGAGTGGTAATAACCAGCGTGCTTTAAGGATTCTGAAACAGATAGATACGCATCATGAAGTTGTACATATTTTCCAACTAATCCGATTTGAATCGTTCCTTCAAGATGTTTAATTCTATAAATTAAATCTTCCCATGGCTTGATATTAGCCTTAGGTTTATCATAGCCAAAATGCTTTAAAATCCAATCATCAACATTTTGTCTATGAAGATTAACAATGACCTCATATAAAACGTCGACATCAACAGATTCGAAAACTGCATTTCTATCTACGTCGCAAAATAATGCTATTTTTTCTTTATGTTCTTGAGAGATTGGAACCTCACTTCTCAGCATAATGATATCAGGATGAATTCCTAGACTCATCAGTTCTTTAACGCTATGTTGAGTTGGTTTTGTTTTAATTTCATTTGCTGCTTTTAAATAAGGCACTAGTGTATTGTGGATGTAGAGTGTATTACTGAAGCCAAAATCACGTCTAGCCTGACGTATAGCTTCTAGGAAGGGTAAGGATTCAATATCCCCTACAGTTCCTCCAATTTCAGTAATAACGACATCAGGGTCTGTATGTCTTGCAACATCGACTAGCTTCTTTTTAATTTGATCAGTAATATGAGGAATGACTTGGACAGTGGCTCCTAAATAGTCGCCACGTCTTTCTCTTTTTAAAACGGTTTGATAAATCTTTCCTGTAGTGATGGATGAATGTCTATTTAAATTTTCGTCGATGAATCTTTCATAGTGTCCTAAGTCTAAATCTGTTTCTGCACCATCTTGGGTAACAAAAACCTCACCATGCTGATAAGGACTCATTGTTCCTGGATCGACATTGATGTATGGATCGAACTTTTGCATAAAGACCTTTAGTCCTCTACTCTTCAAGAGCTGACCGATTGCAGAAGCCGTAATTCCTTTTCCTAAACTAGATACTACTCCACCTGTAACAAAGATATATTTAGCCATTTTAATCCTCCTGATTTTTTAAATAAAAAGAGACCCCTATCCTATAGGAGACTCTTTGGTGTGCCCTTATCTATTATATCAAAAGAAGTTTAAAACACAACCTACAATTTAATTTTTTCCTAATTTAATTAACCTATTTGTTTTACAAAATAAGTATTACCTTTATTTTCAAAACCCATTCTCTTTAAGTATTTTTGATGTTTGATATTGCCTGGTTTCGTAATCAAAGAGGAATAACCGTGGGATAAGAAGTAATTGTTTTGTTCCTCATATAAAAATTTACCTATTTTAAAATCACGGTAAGCAGGAGTTACATAATCAATTAATATTTCAAATGTTTTTTTATCCTTTGCTATACCGACAACTACACCTGCGGGTACTGTGTTTCTTAGAATAAATATTTTTTCGTATTTTTCGTCTTCTAGATGATCTTCAACGTTCATAAATGAACGCATATCCGTGATATGCGAGTTCATAAAGTGATTATAGTAAATAGTATCTTTAATTGGTAATAGTTTGAAGTAATCTTTTTTTGAATACATCTGGTACAGATAATATATATTAATTATTACAATCCCTGCATTCATAAATCCAACAGGAAGTGCACCGATAGCAAATCCATAGACAGCAAAAAGAAGTGAGCCTCCTAAATTAATCCATCTCAATCTCTTAACTGAACTCATCAATAATGATAATAATACAATCAGTGAGGCTACATAGCCTAACCATTCTAATAATTGTGGCATTTTTAACACCCTTTCCTTGTAACTCTATTATACCGATTTTACATTTAAAACCGATGAAAAAAGGGCATACGATTTTAGGTATACCCTATATATCATTTTTAAAAACATTGATTACTCGTCGTACATATCCTCATAATCATCCATGATTTCGTTGTAATCATCTTCATCGTAGTCATCATCAAACTCGATTTCTGGTTCATCATCAACGTCATCGTCTGTGGACTTAATTGGTAGATCAATTTCGATATAGGCTTTTTCTTCTTTGATTTCTTCGTCGACTTCTTCTTCATCTTCTTCATCATCTTTTACAACTTCTTCTTCATCTTCAAGAACGAATTCTGTAAAGTCTAAATCTTCTTCAACATCTTCTTCGACCTCTTCGGCATGAACAAAGGCAAAACCGTCTTTATCCCATAACTCCAAGTTTCTTTCCTTCAAATCCCATTGGTCATCACCACAGTATACAAACTTTGCACTTTGTGTAATATCCATATAGAGCTGAGTCATTCTATCGATGTCGTCAAGTGACGTTTCTTTGATTTCAGCAACGCTCTTAATTATTTCTTGAATGGTGAGTGGCTTTGTACTTTCTCTCAAAAGTAGCTCTGCAACGTCAAGCATTGCTAATGATTTCATTTTATCGCTCATTTCATCCTCCTAAATGCGTATATATTGTATACTAATCATTTTGTTTTTGCAAGTCATTAATTAGTTAATTGCGTAATTAATAATACAATCGCTAGAATGACGGCAATTACTATAAATAGTTTTAGCATCTTTTTAACGAAACTGATTACACCAAACACCAAGATGAATCCAACAAATACAATTCCAACAATTTTAATAAGTTCTGGTAATGGCACGATAAATTGTTCATATAGCCCAATTAGCTTTCCATCAATATCAAGTGTATCTTGTAAAAACCCATTAAAACGTCCGTAAATTGACTCAAAAAATCCTTTAATTGTTTCCCACATAGTTAATTCCTCCTAATACTTCAGTCTGTTTTCAACAGCCTTACTTAAGGTTAATTCATCAGCATACTTTAAATCTGTGCCTACAGGTAGACCATATGCTAGTCTTGTTATGGATATTTCTTGATCACTAAAGAGTGATTTTAAATATTTAGCGGTCATTTCCCCTTCTACGGTTCCACTGGTCGCAATAATCATCTCTTGAATTGTCTTGACTCTTAATCCTAGGGAGTCAATCGTTAAATCCTTATCTGTAATACCTCTTGAAAAATCAACAAGTCCGCCTAAGACGTGATAAACACCGTGATAGGTTTTCATCTTTTCCATGACAAATACATCCTTAGCATCTGCTACAACCATTAATGTTTGATGATCTCTTGATGGATTGCTGCAAATCGAACATAAATCCTCATCAGTAATCATATGACATTTCGGACAAAACTTAATCTCATCCTTCAGTCTTTTTAAATGATTAGAGAAATCTAGAATGTCTTCTTGATTGGATTGGGTGATTAAATGAAGAGCTAATCTCTCTGCAGTTTTTTCACCGATTCCAGGTAACCTTTGAAAATCTTCAATGATTTTCTTTAGAATGGATGGATACATTAAAATCCAAACCCACCTAAACCACCTGAAAATTGTCCCATGGTTTCTTCTGTTTCTTTATCAATTTGTTTGAGTGCGTCGTTAACTGCTAGTAAAATTGAATCTTGAAGCAGCTCAACTTCTTCCATGATTTCAGGGTTGATTTGTACATCAATGACTTGTCTTGTCCCTTGCATCACCACAGTGACACCTGATGACTTACCAAAAAACTCTTTTCTTTCTAATGCCTCTTGAGCTTCCATCATTTGTTTTTGAATCTTTTTAAGCTTATTTAACATGTTTGGATTCATATCATTGCTCCTTTACGATTGCTTTATCTCCGAAGTATTCCTTAGCTAGGGAAATGATTTCGGGTTCTTTTTTTTCTTCGTTTTCTAATTCTATGTATAATTTTAAATCATAGGGCGGGAGTTTAGGTTTCTTACTACCCTTCTTCCAAAGATCTACGTAAACCTCTTTGATGACTAACCAGTCAGTTTTAAGGATTGCGATGATGTCATCAACCAAATGAGACTTGCTATTGAATACCTCTAATGCCATCTTCTTTGTTTCTGGTTCTAATATCCGTTTGCATAGATTGATATCATCATAAACAATAAGCATCGTCTGATCAGATACCGCCTCTAATTCTCCTTGGGAAAGAAGATAGGCGACCATTTTTAAATGCGATTTGGGATAGTTCTTTAAATGATCCCAACCTGTTAAGAGTTTCGCTTTTTTCTCTTTGTCATTCCCATTCAGTACTGTTTCAACTTCTTTAATTGTAACGAGCGCTTTCCGATTACTTTGTTGAACCACTTGTTTAGGTTGTACCTTCATTTGCTGCTTTAATTCTGAAACTGAGTTTTTTAAGTCTTGGATGGTTGCATCAAAGTCTATGTATTTTGCAGTTTGGTGCTCCATCATCTTAATTAATGCAAGCTCCATGTAAGCACGTTTTTGGTGAGTCGTTTTCATATCAATTTGTAATTGATTTAAAATTTCTAAGTAGAAATAAATTCGATCGAATGAAAAGACACTTAAAATCTCTTTATATTTGCTGTGTTCTACCTTAGTTGTTTTTTCGATGAGAATATCTCGAAGTGCTAAGATCAAATCATTTGCTATTCTACTGATTTCCTTGCCTTCAGCGAGTAAATCCTTTAGTAAAATCATCGAACTACTGATTTCTTTATTCGATATTGCAGTTAATAATGCCGTAATCGCTTTTTTAGACACACTTCCTGAAACCTGGTGAACATCCTCTTCAGTGATTGAGTCACCTGAATAAGATATGGATTGGTCAAGTAAACTAATCGCGTCTCTTAACCCACCTTCAGCATTTTCTGCAACTGCATAAATCGCTTCATCAGAAATTTTAATATTTTCTTTCAATGCAATTTGTTTAAGCTTTTCAATAATGTCGTTGGTTTCAATGTTTTTAAAATCGAAGCGTTGACATCTCGATAAAATTGTTGGTGGAATTTTATGAACTTCAGTAGTTGCCAAAATAAATATAACATGTTTTGGCGGTTCCTCTAAAGTCTTTAATAGTGCGTTAAACGCACCAGGTGTTAGCATATGGACTTCATCGATGATATAAACTTTATATCTTCCGACAGAAGGCATGTATTTGACTTTGTCTCTTAAATCTCTAATCTCATCGACACCGTTATTTGAAGCAGCGTCGATTTCGATGACATCAGGAATATTACCATTATCGATACCCTTACAAATATCACATTCATTGCATGGTTCGATAGAGGGTTGGAGTGTACAGTTTACTGCTTTTGCAAATATTTTTGCAATAGAAGTTTTCCCTGTACCTCTTGGTCCACTGAATAAATAAGCGTGGGCAATTTTATCATGCAACAATGCATTTTGAAGTGTTTTGATGATTACTTTTTGTCCAGATACTTCACTAAATGCTCTTGGACGGTAAGCACGATATAATGCTACATATGCCATCTGTAAACCCTCGCTTTCTTTCTTTTCTAATTATAACACATATTATATTCAATAATATGATATAAAAATGGAAATTAGACTATATTTTGCAAAATGAATTTGTTGTTTATTTTCCTAAACAAAATTTTGAGAATAGTTCAGTCAGTAAGTCACCTTCATAATTTTCACCTAATATTTCACCTAATGCTCTCCAGGCTGAGGTGAGATCAATTGCGTAAACATCAACTGGCATGTTTAAGGCGATCGACTTCAATACATTCTCTAAGGATTCCTTTGCTTCTTTAACTTTCATAATATGTCTAATATTGGATAGGTAATTAAAATCACGCTGTCCAATATCTTCTAATGATAGAAGTTTGAGTATTGCTTTTTCTAATTCTTTGAGTCCTGATTTTGTAATCGTCGAAATCAGCATACCCTCTTCCATCGATAAAGCTTTTGGCAAATCTGATTTATTAGCGATAATTATTCTTTTTTTATCTTTTGTAAGTTCTAAAAGTTCTTTGTCTTCTTTAGTCAGTGCTTTACTTTGGTCTAGAACAAGAAGAACTAACTCGGCTTCATGAAGTGCCTTCATTGAGCGATCTACACCAATTCTTTCTACAATATCAACAGTCTCTCTAATGCCTGCTGTATCGATTAATTTCAGTGTGACTCCACTGATATTAATATAGGCTTCAATCGTATCTCTTGTTGTTCCTTCAATCTCGGTAACGATTGCTTTTTCCTCGTCTAGTAGTGCATTTAATAAGCTGGATTTACCAACATTCGGCTTCCCGATAATAACAGTTTTTACGCCTTCTCTAATCAATTGATTCTTATGAGACTCAACTAAGAGAAGGTCTATCTCTTTGATTAGTTCTATAGTTTTGGGCTCGATAATTTCCTTGTTCATCACTACAGCATCATCATATTCAGGATAATCAATATTGACTTCTATTTGAGCAATGATGGTTAATAGCTTCGATCTTAAATTGCGAATTAATCTTGAGGTTTCCTTTTGAACACCTAGGTTTGCAATCTTTAATGCCTGCTCACTTTTAGCGTGTATGAGATCCATTATGGATTCCGCTTCAACCAAATCAATTCTTCCATTTAAGTACGCTCTTTGTGAAAACTCGCCTGGTTCAGCAAGTCTGATATCTAGTGATAATATTCTTTCTAAAACCTTTTGCGTGATTAAAATACCACCATGTGTAGATACCTCTACCATATCTTCAGCAGTGAATGTTTTAGGTGCCTTTAGTACGGCAACCATCACCTCATCAAGTATGCTACCATTGACATTTAAAATATGTCCATAATGCAGTGTGTGGCTGCTTACCTTATTCAAATTTCGCCCTTTAAAAATTTTGTTAAACTCAGAAATTGAGTTTTCACCTGTAATACGAATTACAGAGATTCCTGCTGTTCCAAAGGCTGTTGAAATTGCAGCAATCGTATCAAATTTCATATGCTATTCCTCGACTGTATTTGGTTTTCGACTCTTAACTTTAGGCTTTAATGGATTGAATCCTCTAGAAATATCCCTGAGTAAAATAAATGTAACCACAAAAAACCCAAGAATTCCGCCAATCATAATATAACCACTACCCAAAATCAACCCAATCATTGCAGTAAACCATATGGTAGCTGCTGTTGTAATTCCTTTAACAACATGAGATTGATCCTTGATGATTACACCAGCACCGACAAACCCGATACCTGTGATAACCTGTGCAATAATACGTTGTCCCTCTGGGTCAATCGATATTCCTGTGGATTGCAAAAATATTTGGTGCTCAAACATAAGACGCTGCATAATCGCAATCCCTGCACTTCCCATAGCAACCAATACATGTGAAGAAAGGCCTGCTGCTTTTCCTACGTTTTGTCTTTCTAGTCCCACAAATGCTGCGACTAAAAAGGTAATAACTAAGGGTAGGACAACCTTTAAAAGTATTTCCATTATGGATAAATTAAAATCTAAGATCATATGATTCTCCCTTCAGTTTGATCTGATACATAAAACATTAATCCTTTTTATTACGTTCCTTATACATTTGGTTAAAATGTGTTTTTTCTGAATTTTTAGTGTATCCCAATATCATTTCTAAATTGACATTGGTTGCTGCATTAAAGATATGATCATCTATATTCGGATTATCTTTTTTCATCGTCTCAATCATTTGTTTGATTTCTCTTCGTTTCGATGAAGTCTTTTCAGCAACGACAGTGCATCCACAATTCATGGATTGAATGCCACTATACTTGAGCCATCTAATAATATCTTTTTCTTTAACAAACATCATCGGTCGAATCAATTCAATTCCCTCAAAATTTTCTGCCTGAATTTTGGGAACCATGGTTTGAAAGGATCCGTTATAGAAAATGCTCATCAAAGTCGTTTCAATCACATCATCGAAATGATGTCCTAAAGCAAGCTTGTTGCATCCAAGTTCCTTTGCTGCGTTATATAAAAATCCTCTTCTCATTCTCGCACACATATAACAGGGGTTTTCTTTAGCGATTTTACCAACAACACTAAAAACTTCTGAGTCTTTAATCGTTAATGGGATATTTAAGTAACTTGCATTCGATTCTAAGAGCTCTCTATTGACTTCTCTAAATCCTGGGTCCATCGATAGAAAAACGAGTTCAAAGGGTATTTTATTATGTCTTTTTAGCTCTTGAAAAAGCTTTGCTAGTATTAAAGAATCCTTTCCCCCTGATATACCAACTGCTATTTTATCACCAGGAGAAATTAATTCATACTCATTAATCGCTTGGACAAATGGTCTAAAAATATCCTTTTTATAGGTTTTTATTAAACTTCTTTCAATATCATCGAGTGGCAACTTTGGAGTCGTCACTGTAATGATTTCACAGGATGACATGATTTATGCCCCTTCTTTATACTGTCTAACGACTTCTTCTACATCTAGAATAAATTGAGGTAACTGTTCCCAGCCCTCTAATTTAGCACCAGAAGCTTTAGCATGTCCTCCACCACCATAACGGTTTGCAAGTTTATCAATAGTTGGTCCGTTCGATCTTAATCTAATTCTGATTTCATTTGGATATTCAATCATTAGGGCCCAAACTGGGAACCCTTGAATTCCTCCAATTAAACCGACCATAGAAGCTGCTTGTTCATCAGTAACATTAAATTTTTCAATAATATCTCTAGTCATTTTAACGTAAATAAAACCGTCAGTGGTAACAAAATTAGAATAAACATAACCCTTGAGTGCAATCATCTCTAACGATTCTTGAGAAAGTTTGTTGTCGATATATTCGACATCGACTCCCTTTTCAATTAGCATACCAGCAAGCTGGTGTGTTATTTTTGAGACACCTCTAAATCTAAATCTTCCAGTATCTGTAACGATACCTGTATATAATGCATTTGCACCATCTAGTGTTAGCTTTAACTCGCTCTTAAATTTATAGTAAAAATAGGCGATCATCTGTGCACAGGATGGGAAGGTTGTATCAACCCATCTTAAATCACCATAGTCATCAACAGGGATATGGTGATCAATTTTAATCACTTCTTTTCCTAATGTATATCTTGAATCACTAATTCTATCCTTAACAGCTGTATCCACAACGATAGATAATGCCCCAACGTATGTTTCATCAGTTATCGTATCGACTTTGCCAACAAAATCAACAAAATCTGAAGTTTCACCAACAACATAAACCTTCTTATGAGGAAAAGAGTTTTGAATAATATTCTTTAATCCAAATTGTGCTCCATAGCAGTCACCATCTGGTCTTTTATGTCCATGAATGATAATTTGATCGTATTCCTTAATTTTATTTAATATTCTTTGCATGTTCTCTTGCCCTTTCATCTAAATCTTTTAGGACTAAATCAACTTCAGTCCAGTCCTTTAGGCTTGCTCCACAAGCAAGGTTATGTCCACCACCGCCATATTTTTTAGCGATATCGACAATAGTAATCCCTCTTGCTCTAAATTCTCCAACAATCAAGTTGTTTTCAACATCCTCAGTAAAGTTTGCCCAAATAGGAACTTCCTTAATACCAGCCATTTGATTGACCATTCCTCTAGAGATTGCTTGAAATTCTAGCCCACTCTTTAGGATGATGTCTGCATCATTTTTACGATATGCTACATTGTGCTTTGTCATTTCAAAATTGGAAAACAAATTCTTAGTTTGTCTTTTTACAAGTGTTTCTGTGTAAATATAATCATAAAATTCTTGAAATGATGGATTAAACCTTGTAATATAAGACGCTAGTTCAAATGTTTTACTTGCGTTATTTAAATATAGGAATCTGCCAGTATCTGTTACCATACCTCCATAAAGATAAGTTGCAGCCTCTGGTGAAACACGAAGTCCAAATTCCTTAATGAAATCAACAATCATTTCTGAAGCAGATGCGAATGTTGGATCCTTATAAAATGCAGAAACATGCTCAACATCGGTATCGTTTTGGTGATGATCGATAATCACAACATCACTCGCTTTTAAATATCTATCGTCGCTAATCATTCTAGACACTGAAACATCGGTGATAATAGCTAGCGCATTGATATAATACGCGTCTGGAATATCATGCATTTTAGCTTGATAAACCATTTCATTCATATCACCTACTACATAAACCTTCTTTTCAGGATAATTCTCCTTAATGGTTAAATATAAACCGTATTGGGAACCTATCGCGTCCATATCGGGTCTTAAATGTCTATGAATAATGATTTGGTCATAGGATTGAATGAGTTCAAAAATTCTTTTTTTTATATTCATATTTTTATTTATTTCCTTTCCTTAAGTATTAGAATAGTATAACATAAAGTGATGAAAAAAGCGATTAGGAACCGCTTTTTTTATAGTTAGATTGTTCTTTAATCAAGATGTCTGATGGCTTCTTTTTCCCAAGAAATTTCTTTTTAGCAAAGAATACGATGTAGGTTGAAAGAATTAAAATAACGAGATAGGTAATCAGAGAAATCCAAAGAATATTGATATATGCATCCATTTCATGTGTGAATGCTGGATAAATATCGAAATCAATGAGTTCTGTTAATGGAAGTCTATCATTTTGTTCATAATAGGAAGTTACTCTTCCCTCAATAATGAAATCCGATTCTTCTAAGGAAATGCTTTTCGTAAAAATAGTGTTCTTGTACTGGTCTAAAAGCATAATCTCGTTATAATTCTTTTCTAGAATAGTTTCCTTAGCTATTCCAAATTCGGTCTTAAGATCATTTAAGCCCATCATAATATTTAATGTTCTAAATTTCATAAATTCAACATCAAGTTGATCTGTCCCATTTGAAAAACGAAGGTAGAATACTTGATTCATTAAATCATCGCTTTTGAGCATAATATAAATATAAGATGAAACTACGATTTCTTGTCCACGCGTATTTGCATCAGCGATTTCATACATCGAAACTGTATATCCAAGGCTATCGGTTTCAAATAACGCTGTTCTTTGATTATAATCTCTTGCACTACCATAGAAAAAGATGTCATCATGAATCTCAACAGCATGAGCTCCTTCATTTTCAAAATAGTTAATAGTCATCGCACCTCTTGCATAATCTAAGACAAACCAAAAGGTGAAGACCGCTAATAAAGCATAGACAACACGGCCAAAAACTCTCATTAGCTATGAAGTCCTAACTGGTTGTCCTGTGCATATTTTTGTGCATCCTGGAACCAACGATATAAATATCTATTGTTATAGACTAGTTTTGTATTTGAACTTAAATAATTCCATGAATATCCATTTTTAACAAGTAAATAATTAAGCATCTCACCATCCACCCATACATATCCTAAGGATCTTCCATATGTTTCAGTAGCACCTAGAAAAGGATCAGATTGAACATAGATGGTAGTTCCTGGTTTTGATAGATAGCTCGTTGTAAATGCTTTCGCCTCTAATCCCCAAGGTTCAACGATTGGATGAGTTTCTGGTGTGTCAACACCTAAGAATCTCATACGTGAAGTTCCTTCAAATCCAGGAGAAAAGCTTGCTGTATCTCCATCATTAATACCTGTGACAGTAACTAATACCATACCTGATACAGTGGTTCCACCCCAAGCATTATTTAAATAGGTTAAATTCATATCAAATGTTTCGGGCTTTTCGAATGGGTGTTCTCCAAATGGAGTAATGAAGCTTGGAACGTATGCGACCCACTCTGATAAATTAAAGGTTCTTACACCGTGCGTTACGGCTTCTTCGCGAATAAACATTTCATTCCACATCACAAATAACATATTGCCTAAATCATAGATTGTATCAATATAGGTATTATTCTTATATCTGAGTTGTACAACATCATTTCCGTCATAAAGAAGTAAACTGCTTTCTTGATTCGCTTTATCCCTTAATGATTGAGATGATCCGCGATAGACTAAAACGTGGGTTCCTTTAGATTCAAGCATTCCAGATAATTGAATTCTATGCGTTACCTCGTAGGAACCATCCATAAAGAGTGCGATGTGATAATTTGATAAATCGATTGTCGCATCTGTTGGATTATAGATTTCGATTGCTCTATTCACACCTTCACCAGAAAGGTATTTAGAGATAAATAGAGTTTCTGTATCATCAGTAAATGAATTTAGATATAGGTAAACAGTAATAATTCCTGATTCAGGAGCAGGATCACCAGTCTTTAAATTTTTGTATCCTGCGAATAAATCCTGTTGGAATTCATCATTTTCTATATATTCAAATGTATAGTTTGAAATAAAGTCATATTCTAGCGCTGCTTCAATCTCTCTTTTTAAAAGGTTAGTTAGGTCAGGAAGCAATGAACCATTCCAAGTGATGTAAACCTTGACTTCAGTCCCATGAGGAAGTAGATCTCCAGCAACATATCCCATATATCTAGAAAAATCATAATCATTTTTTGCAAAATTGTTTTCATAAACAAAATCGTAATCTATTCCTAGATTATCAAGTATGGTAATAACCTCATCCCTTGTTTTATTAGCAAGAGTTGGAAGTGTTGTTCCATTATCTGCGATATAAATCTTAATGGTTTCTCCAGAAGTTACCTTTTTACCAGTAGCAAATCCGGATTCATAGCGAATAAATTCACCATGGGGAATTGATAGGTCAAATTCATATAATACTTCATAATCTAAATTTAATTCTGTTAATTCTGTGATTGCTTGTTCTTCTGTCTTACCTTGAAGGTTTGGAAGAAAGATATCTTTTGAGCAACCGGTTAATAGTAATATCAACAATACCATGGGGATTAATTTTCTCATAGTTTGTCTCCTTTCATATTTGGCAAGTATTATTATATCATATTTGATAAACATTATATAAGATATAATGATACGTGCATAGAAATTAAATCACTATACCTTATGATATTAATTGATTATTGGTACAAAATAGAAAAACCACCTTGGATTTCCAAAGTGGTTTTTGGTTTGATATGTTGTTATTTTTCTCTTAAAATTTTTAAATTACTTATTAAGCGTTTGCTTCGTAATCTATAACGATTGAAAGAATATAAATTTGTGCATTAGCTGAAGCGGAAGGATTGTTTTGTGTATTCTTAATCGAGAATGACTGAATAGATAGTGCTTCATATGCTGTAGTCTTATTTAATAAGTCAGCAGCAAGTAATAAAGTTTCAACAGTTCCTAATGTTAATGTTGCTGTTGGGCTCGTTGTGGATGCACCATAGGTAATCGTTACGCCTGTAATTTTATAACCAGCAGCGATTGCGATCATTAAAGTATTTCCATCACCGCTAGCTCTATTCGCATAAATTCTAATTTGTCCTGCGACATTTAGACCAACTTGCACTGATGCTAACCCTAATGTAGAAGTTACTGTAAACATTGCTGGATCTAAACCTACTAAAGCAGCATTGTTAGCTGGTGATGCAGTCATGTTAGTTGTTGCGCCTGTATAACTAGCAGTCACAGTCGTAGTTGCTGGTGCGTCTGCTGCATAATCTATCACTATGGAAAGAATATAGATTTGTGCATTACTTGTAGCAACGGCATCAAGTTGAGTATTTTTCATTGAGAATGACTGAATAGATAGTGCTTCATAAGCTGTAGTTTTATTTAATAAGTCAGCGGCAACTAATAGAGTTTCAGCAGTTCCTAGTGTTAATGTTGCTGTTGGATTATTTGATGATGCACCATAAGTAATAGATACCTTGGTAATCTTGTAACCATCAGCGATTGCAATCATAAGTGTGTTTCCATCACCACTTTGTCTATTTCCATATAATCTAATTTGACCTGCAGAATTTAGACCAACTTGTACTGAAGCTAACCCTAATGTAGAAGTTACTGTAAACATAGTTGGATCTAGGTTCACTAAAGCAGCGTTGTTAGCAGGAGATGCAGTCATATTTGTTGAAGTTGTACCTGTATAGCTCGCTGTAGCAGTTGTGACTGGTACTACAGGTTCTTCGATTCCAATTAATATTTCAAATACCACAACTTTAGTAGCAGTACCTAATGTGACTGTAGCAGTAACTGTGACAGTTTCTGGAGCACTTGGAATTGTTACAACGCCATCATTTGTAAATGTTGTTGTATTGCTTGAAATCCAAGCAATTGTAGTTCCGTGTAATCCAACAGTAGGAAGTGTAATTGTAACAGCTTCTGTAATTTTTGCTGGCAATGATAATTCTTTAGCTGCTAAAGCTAATTTGCTTGCATCATTCATTGCAGCATTTGTAACGATTGTTGAATCAGTGAAGTAGAAGAATGGATTATTATTCCACGCCAACACGTTGGTTACATCAATAACATCACCAACTTTGAGTCCTGCCAATAATGCGGCTGATGCGGTTGATAATACTTTTCTAGAATCCCACTTCATATCAAACGTAGTACCTTCAGATAATCTTTCTAATCTGACTGTGACATTTCCGAAGCTTTCAGCAGGTAAACTGCTTACATATAATTGTGTCATTGTAACGATTTGTCCTTGATAAGGAAGCATATCGTTATTTAATGCTACAGCATCAACATTAACAGCGGCTGGTAATGTAACAACAGCGTTTGTAGCAACGATAGATGTTGGAGCAATTTGTCTGAGTCCGCTAAATACACTTCTAGAACCAGTAACTAGTACTTCTTTACCAACGTTTGCTGTTAAGGTAGCAAGCATAGTAGCATCGGCTGTATAAATCGCAATACCGCCAGTAGCATCTTGGATGAAGAATGTTCTGTAGTATTCAGCTGCAGTAACAACACCCTTAGTCTTAAGTTCAGTGTTAGTAGCAGCATTAATAGCTTCTAAAACAGTAATTACAGGAAGTTCTCCAACCTTAATGGTGAATACCTTCGTATCTGTAACATCACCCTTAGTGATGGTTGCAGTTAATGTAACGGTGACTTGTTCACCTGCAACAGGAGTAACAACGCCTGTTGAAGAGTTAATCACTGATTCATTATTAGATGCCCAAGAAATGGTAGCACCATGTTGTGCAGTACGTAAAGTTAATGTAGTCGCATTAGTAATTGTTGCAGGTTGAGTTAACCCTGTCTTAACAGCTGCAACTGCTTCGGTGTCTGAAGCAAAGCTAACTTGGATATCAGTACCATCGCCTAGATAAACTGCGTACCAAACGTTTCTATCAGTTCTCCAACCGTAAAGTAGGATATTAATTGTTACGTTTTGTCCGTTAAGCGCTTCAACAGCAGCCTTGTTTGGAGATTGGTAGTAAATAATAATTGCAGGTGTATTATATTCTGTAGCCTTACCACTTGCAAGAGTCTTAATCACTTCAGTACCAGTAAACGTTGAATCCACTAGGAATGTGTTGTATCTTCCAATATCAACTGTTTCTCTAGCATCAATCATAATCTTACCAGTGATTGATAAATAATCGTAAACCATCAAATTAGCAGCAGATGGAGCTGGTTTAGTTCCAACAGCTTCTAATACTGTAGATTCTGTACCATTCATTGAAGCTGGAGCAGCACTTGATGCAACTGCTGTTAATGGTCTTGCAGCGTTATTTATTAGCTGTGGACCGCTAAAATAAATGTCATATAAGCCTTGAATGTCATAAACAGAACCAATTTGCACTGTATTATAAAGAGTTGCTGAATCATATACATAAAGCATAGTTGTTCCGTCACTAATGAAGAATCCAGTTGTCATCTTGCCGATAACTGTTACACCTTCAAATCGTACATATGCACCTACAGCTTCTTGATATACAGCAGCGATTGAAGCTAAAGTCTTAGCTGCTTCAATAGCGAATACCGTAAATTGTACTTCTGCTGTTTCAGTAACTGCGCCAACAGTAATTGATGCTGTCATTGTGACAACTTCATTTGCTTGACCTGATGCAGGTCTAGTCACTGTACCTGTAGTTGATAAGAACTGTGGCTTGTCTGATGTCCAAACAACGTTGTATGTTGTATCTCCAAGAACTTGAGTTCCTGGGAATACTAACCAAGTTTCAACGCCTGTAACACCTTCAACAACTGGGAAAGTTATTGCTAATGCAAGTGCTTCTTGTAATGTTTCGCTCATTGTCTTAGCAAGAGCAGGAACGAATGCATAGAATACTTGAGTTGTAGTTTGTGTGCCAATAGATAATGTTGCTGTTAAAGTAACAGTTTGATCACCAGTAGAAAATGATGGTCTAACGACTGTACCGTTTGTAGCAACGATTGCAGGATCACTTGATGACCAAGCGACTGTAGCACCATCACCAATAGAGGTAACTAGTGTTAGGTTAGCCATAACTTCATACTCATCGTTACCGATTGTTGCAGCATAATTTGTTACCAGTAAAGCCTTAGCAGCTGCTAATCTTTGAGCGACTGTAACGTCAACTGCTTTAACTGTTACTCTAAAAGTCTGAGTAGCTGTTTCGCCTTTAATCGTTAATGTTGCTGTCAATGTAACGTTAGTGTTTGCTTCTGGTCTAGTAACAACACCAGCAGCTGTAATCAGTGCTGTATTGCTAGAAGCCCAGCTAACTGTTGCTCCACTAATTTCTGTAACCAGTGTAAGATTTCCAGTTACTTGGTAACTTTCATTCGAAATCGTTTCAGAATAGTTTGCAACTAAAGCTTCCTTCGCTTCATCCAGCAAATCTGCTGTTGATGTACAAGCGGTTAGAAAGCCAACAAATAATGCAATTAGTACTACGAATAGTACGCGTGTTTTCTTCATTTAAATCCTCCTATTATATTTATATTTAAGAACTTAGTTCCCTAATATACGTCTAGCTTCTGCAATTGCATATTGCAATGCATTTTCTACTGTGTCTGATGCTGTAGGTATCATAATACGTTGGAACGTTACACCTACTGCTGCTCTGATTGCTGATGAGCCTACAAACGCTTGGTCAAAGAATAATATTTCGGACTGTGCTGCAGCTGCTTTCGCTGCTTTTGCTCTCATTAAATCTTCACCTTGAAGAGGTGTTACGCCATCCTGAGCAATACCATTCATTAAGTTCTGATATTGTGGTGTAGTATAAACCGATGATCTTGTTGGCTGATAACCAGTCTTTAATGTGAAGTCTAATTGAACTTCATTACTATTTAAGAACTTTAAGAATAACCATGAAGCTAATTTTTGTTGATCAGTTCCTGTATTTGCAAGTGACATGTTTGTACCTTGCTGAATCGCAGTTGCATGTTGTGGTAAATCCTTATTATAAGGAAGAGGTACAACTTCAAAATTAAATAGATACTCGCCATCAACCATCGTTGGTGTGTTATAGTATGCTCCACCAGTTGAACCGATAGTCATGAAGGTTTGACCCTTTTTGAAAATATCAGAAGCATATTGAGTTCCCCAATTTGAAGGAATAGTCAATTTGTCCTTATTTGCGCTAAAGTAATTCATCATTGCTCTAGCCTGTGTTGAGTCATATAATGCAACACCCTTACGTTCACTGTTGATTCCTGTGTAAGAACCACCCCATTGACGAAGCAATGTAATAAATGCATTTGCTTCTGAGTCATATGAATAAGGAACGAATATAGCCTTTGCATTTGTAATTTCAGCTGAAGTTAACTTGAGCTTCGCTGCATATTGATCAATATAGCTTGGAGCTACTGCTTCAAACTTATCAGCTACAGCAAATAGATCTTGCCAAGTCTTAGGAAATTCAGTAATATCGCCAGAAGCAATTAATGCATTGACAACGTCTGAGTTATAAATCATAACTTCAGTTGACTTATTAAATGGTAATGAATAGAATTCACCATCTGCAGTGTATTGGCTGTTTTCGTTACGATACTTCCAAAGTATATCTTCAAACTTTTCTGAATTGTTATTTGCATCAAATCCCCATGTTGCATGGTCTATGTATGGACCAACAGAGATAACTGCATTATTTGTAATATATTCAGCAACGTGATCTGGATAACCTTGAACGATATTAGGTAATGTTCCACCCTTAATTGCACTGACAACGTTCTGTCTGAGCATATCGTAGTTATCGCCGTTCTTCTGAATGACTACAGTTATGTTTGGATTCGCTGCCATAAATTGATTCGCATATAGCTTTAATGCACCTTCGATTGTAGATCCATTAGAATGCCATAATGTGATTGTGACTGGACTTGTTGTTAATGTTGTAGGAATATTTGATACTGCAGGTTTAACAGTCAAAGCTACAGTTCTTGTTGCAGATGCACCAAGTTCGTTTTGAACAGTTAATTGGAAATTAAATCTTCCTGGTCTTGTTAGATTTGGAAGTCCTACAACTTCAATTTGATCAGTAATGTCTACTGGCTCACCTGAAACTGTATCAATTGCAACAACACCACGGAGTGGGTTATAAGGCTTAGATCCAATATAGTAGGATTGAGCTTCCTGAACATATAATAAGGAAACAGTTTGGGAAACAGAACCAATAATAGTAAGTTGTACTATTTGTGTTGCACTGAGTCCTGCACTATCTTCTACATATATAGAGTAGCTATACTGCCCTCCAGCCGAATTGGTTAACCATGCTGGATTCCATCCAACGAGCTCTATTTCAGATGTAAGATTTCCATCTTGATCATCTTTCGCAGTAATCCCTGCAAGTGGATCAAATTCATCACCAAAATTAATGGTTACTGTACCTTGTACACCATTTAATTGAGGCGGGGTGTTTCTGACTTCTACGCAAGCACTTAAAGTTAAAATTGCTGCTAGAATCAATGCTAATGAAAATATTTTCTTCATTTCTTTCCTCCTTTTATCCTTTTGTCCCGCTTCTACCGACGCCGGACATAATATATTTTCTTAATAATAAGAACACAATGATTAGTGGTATTGTAACAAGGGCACTTGCAGCAATCTGCATGTTAAACATTGTACGTGCATCTGTTCCACCAGTGGTAAAGTCTGCATCACGAAGGGCTGCTGAAATTAGCCAGTAGCTTCTACCTTCGTTTACATCCCCAACGGATGTAATTAATCTTGGCCAAATGAATGCATTCCATGAACCGATAACTGATAAAATCGTAATCGTGAAGATTGTTGGTCCAGCAATTGGAATCATGACTCTTGTTAAATATTTAAAATCTGATGATCCATCAACCTTAGCTGCTTTATAAAGTGTATCGGGAATTTGCTTAAATGTTTGTCTAAGGAAGAAGATATAGAATACTGAGGTCATAAATGGAATAATCATCGCTAGGAAATATGAATTCGTTCCTGCTTCGCCACCGACCCAACCAACTCCTGCCTGACTAACTGTAAGGAAATTCGTTAGAATGTATAACTCGCCTGGAATCATCATTGTCATCAAAAGTATAGAAAACATTGTTTCTCTACCCTTGAACTCAAGTCTTGCAAATGCGAATGCAGCAAGAATTGTAGTGATAATAGTTCCTACTGTTGAAATCACACCAACAATTAAAGTATTTTGGATGTATCTTCCAAAATCAACTTCTTGAAGTACATACTTAAAGTTCATCCATTGCATTTCTGATAATGCAATAAAGAATCTTGGATTATTGGTCACATTACTTTCATGGAATGTTTTAAGTGCTGTTAGAATCATCCAATAGAATGGGATAAAGATAAGTAGGGCGACGATAGAAAGGAATAAGTAGGTTAAGAAATATCTAACGAAGCTTCTTAATGTTTGCTTTCTAATCACGCTTCTTAATTCTGATTCAGTTTCTTCATCCTTTGGTTTCTTAGTGAATATTTTTTTGATTCCATTCCAAATATTGATGGATGCTTGTTTATATCCATAATGCTCTGTTTCAATCAAAATCGATCTGGATAAATATATCTTTAATCCTGCACTAATTGGATTGAGTACAAGCAGGGAAATCAATGCATTTGTGAATAAATTCGATGAAACCCAACGATTGTACTCATAAAACTCTCTATTCTTGGTTTTCTTATAATTAATGAATAGAAGTGGGAAAGTAACAATCATAAACATTGAAAGATAACTTAACCAAGTATTGAGGAGTGGTGTTGAGACATCCATACCAAAAATATCATAATGGTAAATGGTTTCTAATACTGGAGCTGATTCTGGAACGATGATGAATGAAAATAAATACAAGAATAGTCCAAGATACATTAGTAGGAAAAACAGGTCAACACCATGGATGATGTTTTCAAACTTTTTCGTTTGTTTTACGCGTTCTTTATTCATGTTGTCATCCTCCTAGTAGTGAACTCGCTTCTTACCTATATGCATTTGCAATAAAGTAAGAGCCAAAATGATCGCGAATAAGATGATGGATGCTGCTGCTGCTAAAGATAGATTTTCACCACTAAAGATATAATCATAAATGTGGAAGACAATCGTCTTAAGGTTATAGTTTGCACCGCTCGGTGTTGCGCTATCACCAAAGATGGCAACAACCGATGAATACGTCTTAAATGCACCAATAACAGATGTAACAACGATGTAGAATATCATCGGTGAAATCATCGGAACTGTAATTCTAGTAAAAACACGACGTTTAGGTGTTGCATCAATTGCTGCTGCTTGATAGTATTGAGCATCAATTCCTTGCATACCTGATAGGAATACCATGATTTTAAAAGCCATGCCATCCCAAACACCAAACGCAATTAAAACTGTCATAGCGCGCCAATAAGTTGCACCACGTTCAATCCAAGAAACCGGTTCAATTCCGAATAGCATGAAGAATTGGTTAACAATTCCTGACTGACCACTCTTAAACATATATGCAAACACTAAACCGATTGCTAGTGTATTCGTGATATATGGAAGAAAGAAGATAGTTTGAAAGAAACTTTTTAGTGGCTTAATTGAATTTAAGGTCGCCGCAACAAATAGAGACGATAAAATTGAAATTGGTACAGAGATAAATACGATTGCTAATGTATTTAAAAGTACACTCGAATTGGTATGACTTGAAGGCAAAATAAAGTTATCGGCACTTAATACCTTAATAAAGTTACCGAATACCGTATAGCCAGTAATACTTTCTACTAGTGTTCCATCAACACTGCGAATGTGTTGATATCCTGTATAAATTACCAATCTAAACGCATTTAGAATTGGGTAAAACGTAAATACTGCTAGCAAAATCAATGCTGGCGATAAATAGATTAAAGCCTTTGCCCATGATGGGAGGTTTGGATTGAGGTGAAGCTTTTCTCTTAATCTAACGAAGAAGTTTCTTGTACTCCACACCCAGTTTTGTAGTGTGTTCTTCATTTGATAATGTCACCACTTTCAGTATCGAAGAGGTAAATCTTTCCTTCACGAACTGTAAGAATGATTGCGTCTGCTTCATTATAGGTTTCAGAATCAACAAGTGCGCGCACTTGTGTATCACCAATATTGAAACGAATCATGGTATCTCTACCAATAACATCTACTTCTGGTTCACTTACGGATAGACCTACTTTGTCAATTCTAAAGTCCTCTGGTCTTAGACCTACATCATAAATACCATTTTTAGCTTTCTTCGGACCGAATTCAATGCCTTCGATGTAAAGTTTATTAGATTTAATTTCTCCTTTAATAATATTAATTGGAGGATTTCCTAAAAATTTAGCTACGAAAATGTTATGAGGGTTTGTATATACATTTTGTGGAGCGTCTTTTTGAAGCTCGATACCGTTATTCATTACAACAATTTCATCAGAAATACTCATCGCTTCTTCCTGGTCATGTGTAACGAAAATGGTTGTGATTCCTGTTTCTTTTTGAATACGCTTGATTTCTTCTCTTGTTTGAAGGCGAAGTCTCGCATCGAGGTTTGATAGTGGCTCATCAAGTAGAAGAACACGTGGCTTTTTAACAAGTGCTCTCGCAATTGCAACACGCTGTTGTTGTCCACCTGAAAGCTGTGCAGGCTTCTTATCTAATTGATCCTCGATACCAACGAGCTTAGCCATTTCAATAACACGTGCTAAAGCTTCTTCTCTTTCAATCTTCAAATTTTCAAGAGGAAACATAATATTTTGGCGTACTGTCATGTGTGGATAGAGAGCATAGTTTTGAAAAACTAAACCAATACCTCTCTTGTCTGATGACAGCTTAGTGACTTCTTCATCACCAAAAAATATTTTTCCTTCTGTAGGTTTGTGTAGCCCTGCAATCATAAATAATGTTGTCGTTTTTCCACAACCTGATGGCCCAAGTAATCCTACGAGTTTTCCTGAAGGGATAACCAAATCCATATGATCTACTGCTCTTGTTTCTCTCCCTGTCTTGTCGACAAAGATTTTGGTTAAATTCTCTAATCTAATATCCATGTTGATCCTATACTCCTTATGTATATATTTTCCTTTATTTAAAAATAAAAGTCCCTCGGGTTATCCCAAAAGCACTCTAGACTCTAGATATGAAAAAACGATAAATCTCGTTTCCATATAATATGTTTGAATAGTATTTTGTTCCACTAACATAACTACTCACCTCAACAATTGTATTATATAATAATAAGTTCGAAAATACAATTGAAAACGAGTGCTTAAGGATGTAAATTTACCAAAATTTTTCAAACAAAAAATATGAAAGCGCTTTTAGGGGTAATTAGATTATAGTATTTTAGAATATGTTTGTCAATAAAAGAATTATGAATTACGATATTAACGTAAAAAAAACACCTATAGGTGTTTTATTTATTCTATATTTTGACTAATTTTTCTTTGACGTAATTGGGTAGTCCAAATGACCCCTTGTGAACATCACTGTTATAGTACTTTGTTGGGTATCCGAGTTCTTCAATCTTCGACCCTTTGAAATCTTTAATTGGGTCATATTTTTTCGATGCAAATCCGAATAACCAATGGCCAGATGGATATGTCGGAATAAATGCTTGGTAAACCTTTGCGATTGGAAAAAGAGAGGTTATTTTTTGGTGTGCTCTCTTCATTTCTTGAGACTCTTTATCGAAATAAGGACTCTCGTGTTGATTGATTAAAATACCGTCTTTAGCTAAAATCCGATAGCAATTTTGGTAAAATTCAATGGTGAATAGCCCCTCCCCTGGGCCAATAGGGTCGGTTGAGTCAACAATAATTAAATCATAGATTTTTTCTGTATTTTTTACGTATAGAAGTCCATCTTCAAATTTCATTGAAACTCTTGGATCTGTTAATCCAGTGGTTGTGATTTGAAAATGCTTTTGACATGCCCTAACAACACTTTCATCGATTTCAACCATGTCAATCTTCTCTATGGATGGATATCTGGTGAGTTCTCTTACCGATCCTCCATCACCGCCACCAATGACTAAAACATTTTGAATACCTGGATTGACTGACATTGGAGTATGGACTATCATTTCATGATAAATGAATTCATCCTTTTCGTTTGCCATCATGATTCCATCTAATGTGAAAAAGCGTCCAAGTTCATAGGAATCATACACCTCTAACTGCTGGAATGGTGTTGTCTCGCTATAGATATGACTTTTAATTCTAACTGAAAAGTTAATATTGGGAGTCCATTTTTCTGTAAACCAGCTCATACAATTCCTCCTATTTCATATGTGGAATATTCATTCCATAAAATATTTCTGCGATTTCTTTATTAATATCTATTTTTATTTTTGCTTTTTCTTCTTCTGCAAGATCACTTTCAGTCACATTGAATATATAGTTATCAAGGATAAATTGATTCAGCATCATTTTTGTATGGAAAATATTAGAGTGATCTAGATTGACATCAATCAGGTTGTATTTTTTAAGTGTATCCTCATTAATATAATCTTGAATCGAACTAATCGCGTGATCAATGTAGTGTTTATTGCCCTCTAAATCTCTAGTAAATCCTCTAACACGATAATCCATAATGATAACATCTGAATCAAAGCTCTGGATTAGATAATCTAATGCTTTAATAGGTGAAATCTTACCGCACGTCGATACATCAATATCTACTCTAAATGTAGAAATATTTTGATCTGGGTGTGACTCGGGGTAGGTGTGAACTGTTAAGTGGCTCTTATCTAGATGTCCGACGACACTTTCTTTGCAAGGAACTAAACCTTGATTACATGAGGGATCTAAAACACTTTGATCGACCATCTCTTCAGCAATCATAATGGTAACACTTGCCCCTTGGGGATCATAGTCTTGTTTCGCAATGTTTAATACATTTGCTCCTATAATTTTTGTAACATCATTTAATATTCTCGTCAATCTTTCAGAATTATACTGATCATCAATATATTCAATATAGGCTTTTCTTTCTTCTACAGTTCTTGTGTAGCATACATCGTAGATATTGAAGCTCAAAGTTTTCGTTAAATTGTTAAATCCATATAGTTTTATTTTTTCCATATTTGTTCTCCTGTTTAGCAATATTAAACCCTTGGTTTAGTAACCGTAACTATTTTATCACAATCGCTAAATTTATCAACCTTTTTCTAAAAGAAAAGGCCAAACGGCCTTTAATTAAAATTCACAGTTCTTTGGCGTTCTTGGGAACGGAATCACATCTCTAATATTTTCTACCCCTGATAGATACATAATCAGTCTTTCAAAACCTAAACCAAATCCTGAATGGACACATCCACCATATTTTCTCAAGTCGATGTACCAATCTAGATCATCCCTAGGAACACCCATTTCGTCCATGCGCTTAATCAGGTAATCAAGTCTTTCTTCTCTTTGGGACCCTCCGATAAGTTCACCGCTTCCAGGAACGAGTAAATCCATAGCAGCAACTGTTTTTTGATCATCGTTTACTCTCATATAGAAAGCCTTGATATCCTTTGGCCAGTCTGTAACAAATACAGGGCTTTGGAAGTATCTATCGGTTAAGAACTTTTCATGTTCAGTATTGATATCTTGCCCGTGTACTGGTTTGTTTTCAAACTTAATACCACTATTTAATAAAATATCAATTGCTTCTTTATGAGTAACTCTTGCGAAAGGAGTTGTTAAAACCTTGAGCAGACGTTCGGTTAATCCTTTTTCAACGAATTGATCAAAGAAAACCATCTCTTCAGGGAGCTTCTCGAAGACATATTTGATGATATACTTCACCATATCTTCAGCGATTTCCATGTTTTTATTTAAATCAGCAAAAGCCATTTCAGGCTCAATCATCCAGAACTCTGATGCATGTCTTACTGTATTTGAGTTTTCTGCTCTAAATGTTGGTCCAAACGTATAAACATTTTTGAAAGCGAGTGCAAATGTTTCTGCCTCGAGTTGTCCGGTTACAGTTAAGTTCGTTCTCTTACCAAAGAAATCCTTCTTGAAATCTACAGTTTTATCATCATTCATCGGGATTTTTTCTAGTGGGAGTGTGGTAACTCCAAATGTTTGCCCAGCACCCTCTCCATCGTTACCCGTGATGATTGGTGTATGTGTATAAATAAATCCTTTACTCTGGAAAAATTCATGGACTGCAAAAGCAGCTACACTTCTCATTCTAAACACAGCGTGAAACAGGTTGGTTCTCGCTCTTAAATGAGCAACCTCTCTTAAAAATTCTCTTGTATGTCTTTTAGGCTGGATTGGGTAGTCTTCAGGTGAATCTCCTAGAAGCTCGATATATGTTGCTTTAATCTCAAAAGGTTGCTTTGCTTCTGGCGTTAGTAATAAAACCCCTTTAACTAAAATTGAACTACCAACTCTAATTTTTTGAACATCCTTGAAATTTTGAAGCTTAGATTCCTCATAAACCACTTGAATTGTATCGAAAAAAGTTCCATCGTGAAAGTTGATAAAACCGAATTCTTTTTGTGCTCTATTGTTACGAACCCAACCGTGTAAAATGAGTTCTTTATTCAATTGGGAATCGGTACTTCTATAAATCTTTTTTACTGTAGTTTCCATAAATACTCCTTTAGTATCAATATGATTACAAAGCCAACAAGTCGTTTAAAAATAAAACGCCCTCAGAATAATCTAAGGACGTAAAATATACGCGGTACCACCTTAGTTCTAGAATTAAATTCTAGCCCTCGAAACTCTTAACGCGAGTGCACGGACAGGTCTACTTTTTAATCATTTCTTCTGTCTCTCCAAGTGTTTTTCACATTCCTATTTTGATCAGGCTTACACCATCCCTGACTCGCTAACAAAACATCTGAAATGTTACTCTCTCTTCATCGATTTACAACTTATTATAACCTTAATAATAGCATTTGTCAATTCTCTTCGACTTCATTCACATCTTCAATCTCTTCTAGATTATCGTCTTCGATTGCATCAAATTTTGCATCCGAAATATGCTTAAATTTCGTACTGATTTTTTTACTAGTGATATCAACATTTTCTGCACTTTTAGCAACACTGTCAATTGATTTTTTGAGCTTATCCCAGCGATCTACATACCGTCTAAATTCATCTCCAAGTTTTTTAAGTTCAGTAACAATCACTTGTGCTTGCTCATCACGTTCCATATTTGCAGCAACCATTTGAACCATCGATAATGTCGAAAATAGTGTCGTAGGAGATACTATCCATACTCTATTTTTTTGAGCATAATCATTTAAGTCCTCATGATATGCAGCAATTTCAGCAAATATTGCCTCAGCAGGTATAAACATAAACGCTTGGTCACTTGTTTCACCAAAAACTATATATTTGTTTTTTATATCATCAATATGCTTTTTAACATCTCTTTTAAAGTCTTTTGTAGCTTGAGCACGGTCTGCATCCCCTAAGCTACGATCCACCATTCGCTTATAGTTATCCAATGGGAATTTAGAGTCGACCGCGACCATTCCCATAGGCTCTGGGGCATAGATCACTGCATCAGCGATAGAACTATTTGACAAGGTCTTCTGTTTTCCATAAAGATTAGTCGTTTCACCAAAAACTGCAGAAAGTAGTTGATACAACTGTACTTCACCAAATATTCCTCTCGTTTTCTTATCGGTAAGTAGAACATTGAGTGATACAACTTCACCTGATAGAGATTCAATCTTCTTTTGAGCCTCATCAATTCTTCCAAGTCTTTCAATAACATCCGTAAAAGTCTTATTGGTTTTATCGAATCCTGATGTGAGTCTAATTTCAACTTTTTCGTTGATTTCCTTCATTTGGCGATCGATATGTTGCATCATGTTTTCTTTAAAAGCATTCAAATCTGTTTGACTAGATTTGCTTGAATCTCCAAATAATTTACCCATTTCGTACTTCAAATCTCCATATTCCTTTTGAAAATAGAGCTTGAGTTCGTTTTGAGCCTTGGTTGCTTCCGTTAAATCAACTTCTTGTATGATAGGTTTTGATAGTTTTATCCACACAAAAACCACCAATCCAATCACAATAACTAACAATCCGATAATAATATACTCTAACATGAATTCCCCTCCTTAAACATCCTCTAGATAATAAATGTGAACCACTTCATCAATAACCTCAACATAGGTTGTTATGTATGTGTCCTTAGATAGAATTACATCATGAACTGAAGTAATGAATCCGTCATCGTTTAGTGCTTTCGAATAATTTCTTTGTTTACTTGGTTCTACAAGAACATGTTGATAAGCTCTACTGACCAAATCTGTACATCCGTACTTGTATTTCATATCCATAAAGATAAGAAAGTTATATAGATTATGATCCACTTTATCCATACCATAGGCAACTGCGCCATCAATTTGTTCTTGTGTGACGTGCTTAACTCTTAATCCTACAAATTTTGTTCGATACATTTGTCCGTAAACTGCAGCATCTGGATGCTCAATATCTCTAAATCTAGGGTTTAACCAATAGTTATAGGATGTTTTTACCGTAACGCTATAATCATGAGGTTCATTTCCTCGGTGAAATATGATGTCAAAGATAGACTCATCATCATCGGGAAAACCAACAGCTTCAATATATCTATTTTCTCCATTGTTTAATGCAACATGTCCTCCAAAATAATAGGTAATAAAGGTATCAATGATTCCTGCATTGGGAAATGGAGAGTATCTAGTTGCATTCATATCTCCCTTTTGACCGAGGAATTTACGCGAGCTGTCATAGAATACGCTACGCGTATCTGCAAGCTCATATGATGTTTCACGTGAAACTTTATAGTATCGTCTTGTTTGATAAACGCCTGGACTATATTGGAATTCTTCCTCATATTCAAACACTGCGCGATCCATAAATTCTTTAATTTCCTTGTCCATTCTTTGGTTTTCTGACACAGCTACACCAAATGAATAAATAATCGCTGAAAGTATAACGATTAATATTACTTTTAAGATTGATTTGATTTTTATTTTATGGATTGGTTTCACTAAGAATACGTACAAGACATTCACCCACTCTTTTCGAATCCATTATAACATTGAATAAAATAATATTGAATTTTTGTGAGAACAAAAGTGAATAAATTCACTCGGGGCGATTAAATCGCCTTTTTCTTTTTCTTCAAATCTTATATAATTAAACTATGAATCCTATTTTGGTTAAATATAAGTATCAAGATCTCTTATCTATTGCAGCTATTCAAGGAA
>JAUSOA010000215.1 GCA_030656435.1 Acholeplasmataceae bacterium
TTCCTTGAATAGCTGCAATAGATAAGAGATCTTGATACTTATATTTAACCAAAATAGGATTCATAGTTTAATTATATAAGATTTGAAGAAAAAGAAAAAGGCGATTTAATCGCCCCGAGTGAATTTATTCACTTTTGTTCTAGAGTGTGTTTTTTTCATGTATAATAGAAGTGGTGATAAAATGGTCAAAATAATTGGTGCGGGACTTGCAGGCAGCGAAGCTGCGTACTATCTCGCAAATAAAAACATCAAGGTCAAACTCTATGAAATGAGACCAAAAAAGATGACTGCAGCCCATCAAAGTGGGAATTTTGCAGAGCTTGTTTGTTCAAATTCATTACGCTCTAATGATATTCATAATGCAGTCGGTTTATTAAAACATGAAATGATGGAATTTGATTCATTAATCATGGCGGCAGCACATCACGCAAGTGTTCCAGCAGGATCAAGTCTAGCTGTCGACCGCGTGCTTTTTTCAGATTATATTGAATCTAAGATTAAAAACCATCCAAATATTGAAGTTCATTATGAAGAAGTTACAACACTCGATCCTAATGAAATTACTATGATTTGTGCAGGACCACTTGCCTCTGATTCCTTATCTGATGCAATTCATGAGCTTTTTCACATGGATCACCTTCATTTTTTTGATGCGATTGCACCAATTATTGATGCAAACTCAATCAATATGGATATTGCATATCTAAAGAGTAGATATGACAAGGGTGAAGCAGCATATATCAATTGCCCAATGAACAAGGAAGAATATGAAGCATTTTACCATGCTGTGATTCACGCTAAAAAAGTTGAATTTAAGGATTTTGAAAATAACGTGTTTGAAGGCTGCATGCCTGTAGAAGTGATGGCAGAGCGTGGTATTGAAACTCTTCTTTTTGGTCCTATGAAGCCAGTTGGCTTGGAGCAAGAAGGAAAGAAGAGACCACATGCAGTTGTTCAACTTAGACAGGATGACGCTGCAAAAAGCATGTATAATATCGTAGGCTTTCAAACACACTTAACTTGGGATGAACAAAAGAAAGTGATTCGTATGATACCTGGATTAGAAAATGCAGATATCCTAAGATATGGAGTCATGCACAGAAATACCTACCTAGAAAGTCCAAAGCTTTTAAATGCAAGCTACCAATGTAAAAATTATCCAAATCTATTCTTTGCAGGACAAATTAGTGGTGTCGAAGGATATGTTGAAAGTGCAGCGTCTGGATTGAATGCTGCCATTCAAGTTGCTTTATATATCAATCAAATGCCTTTAAAACCACTACCAGCATTTACCATGCTAGGAGCAATGGCTAAATATATATCGACAGATAATAAGTCGTTTGTACCAATGAACGCTAACCTAGGATTATTTCCACCACTCGAATTTAAACATTATAAAAAGATGAGAAAAGAACTCTATGCAAAAAGATCATTAGAAGCCCTCAAGGCCTACAAGGAGGAGTTGTAGTTGGATATTGTTTTAGATTTTAAAAACTATCTCCAAATTGAAAAAAATTACGCTGAAAATACCGTTACAAGCTATATGAAGGACATCAAGGATTTTGAAGACTTCATTAGAAGAGAAGAGCTTGCAGATGGACTTTTAGATGTAACAAGAGAAAGACTGGGTAGACATTACCTAGCTTTTTTAGATAAGGAAAACTATGCAAAAAAATCAATAGCAAGAAAAATATCATCCCTGCGTACATTTTATGATTTCTTAATTCAAAATAAAAAAATAGACATCAATATTTTTACAACCTTAGAAACACCTAAGGTTCCTAGAAAGCTTCCAAAGATTATTAATGACGATGAAATCGACATGCTTTTTAAGTCGATTGATCGGTTAAAACCTCTTGGCTTTAGAAATTATTTGTTATTAGATCTTCTATTTTCATGTGGACTACGTGCAAGTGAGATTGTATCGATTTCTATTAAAGATGTTCAAGTTGATCGAGAACAAATTCTAATTCATGGAAAAGGTTCTAAGGATCGATTTGTTCCTATTCATCGTACTCTAATTGATGATATCAAGCATTATCTAACCTATATTAGACCTATTCTACTATCAAAGGGACCTAACACCTCAGTTACTGAAGTTTTTATTAACTACAAGGGAACGCCTCTTACCGTTCGAGGACTTCAACTCATATTAAAACAAATCATTAAAAACTCTGGAGAAACATTCAAGATTCATCCACATATGCTAAGACATGCATTTGCTACTACCTTACTCAACCATGGTGCAGATTTAAGAGTTGTCCAAGAATTATTAGGCCATGAGCATTTAAAATCCACGCAAATTTATACACATGTATCCTCTGAAACACTCAAAGAAAAATATAAGTTAACCCATCCAAGGATGATTAAAAAATGATTAAACTCGGGGATTTAATCAAAGAAGATGGTTTAATTGGAAATGGAGTTATTCTAAAACGTAAAACAGTGCGTGCAATAATAATTAACGAGAATAATGAAGTTCAAATGCTCTATTCAAAGCTCTTTGATGATTACACCTTCCCTGGTGGAGGAATCAAGAAAAATGAGAGCGATATAGAGGCATTAAAAAGAGAACTTCATGAAGAACTAGGTGCTCTTCATGTTGAAATCATCAAGCCATTTGGATATATCGAAGAACTTCGCTATGGATTAAAGGAAACAGATGATATCTATCTGCAAACTTCATACTATTATCTATGCAAGATTAAAGAATTTACTACTCCAAATTTGATTGGAAGAGAACTTCAACACGGTCTTCAAACCAAGTGGGTTACAATCGATGAAGCGATTTCTAAAAATGAATCCGTCTTACTCGATGAAACACATCAAAAAAAGGGACTAAAAACAGTATTATTAAGAGAAAATACAGTGCTAAAAAAGCTTAAGGAGAACCAATTATGAGAAAATTTGAAATTATTAGCAAGTTCAAGCATTTAAATCCTACTCTCCCTAAAAGAGCAACTGAAGGCTCTGCGGGATACGATCTTTCCTCAATCGAGGATGTGACCATCATGCCAAATGAAGTCAAATTGATTCCTACAGGACTCAAAGTCATGATGCCAAAAAATGAAGCTCTTTTTGTTTTTCCTCGATCCTCACTCGCAATCAAAAGAGGTGTGATGATGAGTAATAGTGTTGGTATCATTGATGCTGATTACTATGGAAATAAAGACAACGAAGGTCATATTATGGTTCCTTTGATTAATATAAAGAGTGAGCCAGTTCAAATACTCAAGGGTGAAAGAATCGCTCAAGGGATATTTCTTCAATACCAAAAAACAACAGATGATGAGACGGAAAATATAACCAGACTCGGTGGATTTGGGTCAAGTGGTCACTAATTATATTGTTTTTATATAAGTAGTTGTGCTACAATTAAAAGAAAAGCATAGGGGGTTTCAAAATGGCTTATTGTCCAAGTTGTGGCGAATCAGTTCGCGATGATCAAGATGTATGTCTTTCATGCGGTGCAGAATTAAAAGAAAAAAAAGTGGTTTATGGTGAGTCTGGTAGTTATGTTGGGTGGGGAATTTTAAGTTTTTTATTGCCACTAGCTGGCTTAATTCTTTTTCTTGTTTGGAAGGATTCAAAACCTAAGGGTGCTAAAATATGTGGTACTTGGGCATTGATAGGGTTTGTTATCAATTTAATTGTATTTTCATCATTATAAATAGGAGGAATCAATAAATGGCTTATTGTCCAAATTGCGGATCACAGGTTAGAGATGATCAAGACGTATGTTTGTCATGTGGTAAAAGTCTTAAAATGAGTGCTCAAAATAAAGTCTACGATGAACAAGGTTCAACTGCAGCATATGCTGTTCTAGGATTTTTTGTACCAATAGTGGGTTTAATCCTATACCTTATATGGAAAGAAGAACGCCCAAGAGCTGCAAGATCAGCAGGTAAAGGGGCATTAATCAGTGTAGTTTTAGGTGTTTCATTGTATGTTGTTCTTATTATAATTTTAGCATTATCTGGATACTCAGCTTACTAATCATTGGGGGGAAATCATAATGGCTTATTGTACCAATTGTGGTTCACAGGTTAGAGATGATCAAGATGTATGTCTTTCCTGTGGTAAAAGTCTTAAATTAGGTAAACAAAATAAAGTCTATGACGAACAAGGGTCAACCTTTGGTTATGCTGTATTGGGCTTCTTTATACCAATCGTAGGTTTGGTTTTATACTTAATGTGGAAGGATGAACGTCCTAATGCCTCACAATCAGCAGGAAAAGGAGCTTTAGTTGGTTTTATCCTTAATTTTTTATTCTCTATATTGGTGATGATTATCTTAATGACGTCATCAGGTTTTTGGATGTACGATTTTTAATAAGGGGGAGTTATCATGCCATTTTGTTCTAATTGCGGTAAAGAAGTTAAAGAAGACCAAGATGTTTGTCTATCCTGCGGGAGAGCACTAAACCCAAAAGTATTAAAGAAAGTATATGATGAGAGTGAATCTACAGTCGGATATGCAGTTCTAGGCTTTTTTGTGCCAATTGTTGGATTGATTCTATATCTAATTTGGATGGATGAAAGACCTAAAGCAGCAAAATCAGCGGGAAAGGGTGCTTTAATCTCAGTTATCGTCTACGGAGCATTCTTTGTTTTATACTTTGTATTTTTCTTCATCATGATCTTATTTTTTGGTGGATTATCTTTTGGTTTCGGTCAATACTTAACAATGATTTAAAAAGCGAGTTAAAAATAAATTTGAAAAGAATATACACATAAAGCAAATAACCACCAGAAGTTTCATTCTTTTTGAATGCAAAATGGTGGTTTTGTCTTGCAAAAGGCACCTAAATATGTTATATTTATACAGGCTATGAAAATAAGCATGTGTCATGTTTGGTAACCCTAGTGCCTTCGGGTGGGCTATCTCAAGTGATACAGAAGAAAACAACGAAAAGAGAGGTATTATATTTTATGGCAGTCGTATCAATGAAACAATTATTGGAGTCTGGTGTTCATTTCGGCCACGCAACGCGTCGTTGGAATCCTAAAATGGCACCATACATCTTCACGTCTAGAAATGGTATTTATATCATCGACTTAAAAAAGACAGCTGAAGAAATTGAAAAGGCTTATCAAGCACTATTTAACATCGTGCAAGATGGCGGTAAGGTACTGTTTATCGGTACAAAGAAGCAAGCTCAAGAAGCTGTTAAGGAAGAAGCTATCCGTACAGGTCAGTTTTATGTTGACCAAAGATGGTTAGGTGGAACTCTAACAAACTTCAAGACTATCCGTCGTAGAATCAAGAGACTTCAAGATCTACAC
>JAUSOA010000220.1 GCA_030656435.1 Acholeplasmataceae bacterium
GGCATGGTTCATAGACTTCAAAAATTGGTTCCTGAGGCGAGAATATGTTACGCACATGGAAAATTAAATCGAGACCAATTAGAAAATGTTTTAAGCGAATTTATTGATCATGAGCACGATATATTGGTGTCTACTACAATAATTGAAACAGGTGTTGATATACCCAACACGAATACATTAATTATTCACGATGCAGATAAATTAGGGCTTTCACAACTTTACCAAATTAGAGGGAGAGTTGGAAGAAGCGATCGCATCGCGTATGCATACCTTTTATATGATGCCTATCGAAATATCAACGATGAAGCGAAAAAGAGATTATCAGCTATCCAAGATTTTACTGCACTTGGAAGTGGATTTAAAATCGCGATGAGGGATTTATCCATTCGAGGAGCAGGGGATGTTTTAGGCTCGGAGCAATCAGGATTTATCGATTCAGTGGGTATTGAACTCTACATGAAATTACTTGAAGAAGCAATCACAGGAGTTACACTAGAAAAACCTAAGGATACGCAAATCGAAGAGGTTTTCGCTCCGCGACATGTTGACCCAAATTATGTGTCTCAAGATGGTGTAAGAATTGAAATACATAAAAGAATTGCTGAACTCAATCGAGTATCCGATGTCGAAGATCTAAAAAATGAATTGACAGACCGTTTTGGTGCATTGGATCCAGATTTACTCTTATATATGTATGAAAAATTATTTAAAAAGCTTTCTTCAAAGATTGGTGCTCATAGAACAGTCGTAGAATCTAATCAAGTGACTTTAATATTATCTATGGAGGGATCTCAAAAGATTGATGGCAAAAAATTGTTTGATAAAGCAAATGCCTTTTCTTCTCCAGTTAGACTAGGATACTTCAAGGGGCATGTACACATCATTTTAGTTACGAAGCATCAGAAGCAGCATTGGCTATATTTGTTTGACCTATTTTTGGAGGATTTCGTTTATAATTGATAGTAGAGGTGATCGAGATGGCAGTAGATATTTTAAAAATATCAAAGGATGCACAAGAGGCGGCAAAACATTATAATGACGTCATTAATGCATCGATTGGTATGTTTTACGATGAGGATAAACTTATCGGGGGCATGCCAACGGTTTCAAAAGCAATAAAGAATCTTACGGATGAAGAAATTCTTCCTTATCCAGCAGTTGATGGTGGAGCACTTTTCAAAAAGAATGTAATTTCATGGGTACTAGGGAAGTATGAAAATGAAATTAAAGAAAAAATGTTTGTGAATGCATGTGCAACTCCAGGTGGAAGTGGTGCAATCGCATCCATATTCTCCATATTTTCAAATCCAGGTGAATCGATTTTCGTATCTAACATTAGATGGCAATATGAAAGATTCGCAGATCGAGCAAAGCTAAATGTATTTGAGCATAATCTATTTGATGGCGACCATTTTGATATGGTGTCCTTTAGAAAAAAACTTATTGAGTTATGTAAGGTCCAGAAACAAGTTATCGTCATTATTAACGACCCTTGTCACAATCCAACAGGATTCACATTGAGTGAAAAAGAGTTCAAAGGTATTATCGATGTTTTAAATGAGATGAAGGACAATGATATCGTTTTTCTATACGATTTAGCCTATCTTGAATATTCACATGAGGATGATAATCGTAAAAAAATGACTTATCTTCCACTCCTTAAATCCCATGTACTTACTGTGATAGCATTTAGCGGATCGAAAACATTTGGTATTTACGGACTTAGATTAGGCGCAGCAATCGTTTTATCGATTGATGAAGCAAAGGTTAAAGAAGCACATCCAAAATTTGTCAATGAGGCAAGAGGTTCTTGGTCAGCAACACCTACAGCATCCATCGAGTTATTTAACAAGTTCTCAATCGATTCAAATCGGAAAGAATTCAATAATGACTTGAATAAAATAAATAGTCTTGTTCAAGAAAGAAGTCAGTCATTCATCACACAGGCGAATGAAATCGGATTAAAGACACACCCCTTTAGAAGTGGATTCTACACCGTAGTGTTAACTAAAAATCCAGAAATTGATTACTTAAAGCTTGCAGAACATCGAATATTTGCAGTACCGATGAGTGGTGGCGTAAGATTTGCACTTTGCAGCTTATCTCGAAATGAAATCAAAGGACTCCCTCAAAAAATCAAAACAATCCTAAATTTATAAGACCCATTCTATGGGTTTTATTTTTTTTATAAGTAAGACCTATGAAAAACGTTTTCACCTCCTATGACTTATAATATTGTTTTGATTATAGAAAAAGATTCGTTATAATGAATCAGTCAAAAGCGAACGCATCATAACAAAATAGGAGGTACTTTATGTCTGCATGGAACGGATTTAAAGAAGGAAAATGGACGTCAACAATTGATGTCCGAGATTTTATTGACAAAAACTACACTGAATATCATGGGGATTCATCCTTTCTCAAGGGACCCACAGATAACAGTTTAAAACTAAATCAATTGTTTGAAGGCTATCTCGTAGAGGAAAAAGAAAAAGGTGGCGT
The DNA here is from genome assembly GCA_030656435.1 of Acholeplasmataceae bacterium. Taxonomy (GTDB): domain Bacteria; phylum Bacillota_I; class Bacilli_A; order Acholeplasmatales; family Acholeplasmataceae; genus Peloplasma. The sequence continues at coordinate 2,503 of JAUSOA010000220.1, forward strand.
TATAGAATTAGATACACATGTTGTAGCGTCTATAACTTCACATGGACCAGGATATATGGATCAGAGCATAGAAAAAATTGTTGGTCTCCAGACCGATAAGCCTTTTAAGCGTGCTTTTCATCCCTACGGTGGTATTCAAGTAGCCGTTAAAGCTGCTGAATCCTACGGATATCATGTTGATGACGAATTAAAGCATGTCTTTACAGAGTATAGAAAAACCCATAATCAAGGTGTCTTTGATGTCTATAATGCAGATATTAGAAGAGCTAGACGTTCAGGAATTGTTACAGGTCTACCTGATGGTTATGGAAGAGGTAGAATCATTGGAGATTATAGAAGAGTCGCACTATATGGTGTAAACTTCTTGATTGAACAAAAAAAGCTTGAGAAAACAAAATACAGTTATCCAATGAATGAAAAAAATATCAGATTACGTGAAGAAATACAAGAACAAATTGTAGCCTTAGAGATGCTAAAGGAAATGGGTAAATCCTACGGATTTGACATTTCTAGACCTGCTATGAATGCAACTGAAGCAGTACAATGGTTATATTTCGGATATCTTGCTGCTGTAAAAGAGCAAAATGGTGCAGCAATGAGTCTTGGAAGAACGGCTACATTTTTAGATGTATACATCGAAAGAGACATCAAAAAAGGTGTGTTAAACGAAACAGAAGCACAGGAGTTAATCGATCATTTCATCATGAAGCTTAGAATGGTTCGTTTTGCTAGAACCCCAGAGTATAATGAACTATTTACTGGAGACCCAACATGGGTTACTGAATCTCTAGCAGGTATGAACAACGATGGCAGATCATGGGTTACAAAGAATACATTTAGATATTTGCAAACTCTATATAATCTTGGAACATCAGCAGAACCAAACCTAACCGTTTTATGGAGTGAAGACCTTCCACATAATTTTAAGAAGTTTTGTGCT
>JAUSOA010000221.1 GCA_030656435.1 Acholeplasmataceae bacterium
AGAACAAAAGTGAATAAATTCACTCGGGGCGATTAAATCGCCTTTTTCTTTTTCTTCAAATCTTATATAATTAAACTATGAATCCTATTTTGGTTAAATATAAGTATCAAGATCTCTTATCTATTGCAGCTATTCAAGGAAAAGATGTCTATGAAAACGAACTGAATAAGTTATCTAACCTTAAAGTTTTTAATCCAGAGAAATCCTTAATTCAAGTCATCTTTGCTACTTACTGGGATACTTTTAAACTTCATTTTTCTCATCTTCTTCGTCCAGCAATCATTGAGAATGTTGAAAAGATGATTCATTGTAAGAACTTATCTAGAGGATATCTATTCTTTGAATGTCCTTCATGTGATAACTATCACCTTCAAGGACTTTCATGTCATTCAAGGTTTTGTCCATCTTGCAACCAAACCTACCGACTTCAAAGGACACTTGCTATTCAGTCCAAATTAATGGATTGTCCTCATCGTCATTTCGTTTTTTCAATTGCTAAAGAAATGCGAAAATATTTCTGGATGTATCGCGGTTTATTTGATATTCTCTTTCAAACCGTCAACGAGGCACTTCATCTTTCCATCCAAAAAACCAAAGATGACATCAAACTTGACCGGCGACTTGGCATCATCTCGTTTTTGCACTCTTACGGTAGGGATATGAAAACCAATCCTCATATCCATGCCCTGGTTGCTGAAAGACTGATTGATAAAGACCAAAATCTTTCCGTCATGTCCTTCTTTCCTTTTGAAAGACTGCGTAAGTGCTGGCAGTACCTTCTCCTTAAAAATGTTTCAAATTACTTGAAAGTTCATGCTTCCAAAGATGATTATAATCAATTTAATCGACTCAGAACTTTTCTCATCAAAAAGTATAAACACGGTTTTTACACCTATGGTCCTCAAGTCGATAAACAACCTTCAATCCAAAGAATGAAGCAGCTTGCTGACTACGTTGCGCGGTATGCATCTCATCCCGCAATTGCTGAGTCGAGAATCGATAACTTTGATCCTGTTCATCATACCGTCACTTGGCACTTTGACCCTCACGAAGATGATCATATCACTAATGAAGATTTAAAACTAGGTAGACAAAGTATCACTGAGCATGTCTATAAGTTTATGATTAAACTCATTAAACATATCCCCGATAAAGGATTTCACTTGATCCGCTACTATGGTTTCTATTCGAATCGAACAACGAAAAAACCGCTATCCATTAAAAAAATCCTCAGCACTTCCTATGTTCTTCATCTGAAACGTCAGATCCATTGGGTTTATCTGCTCAAATCCACATACAAGTATAACCCGATACGTTGTCACTGCGGCTCTTTGATGACGCTTAATCTTGATTACTCATTTCTACCAAATTCTACGAAAGAGGGGTTTATCTCCGATGCCTAAATTCTTTAATACCATCAAAACGAATATCTCTTTTATTCAAAAACAAAATCTTTATTCCCAGTATAAATCTGCTGTTGAAAAAGGTCTCATCCCTGGTCCTCTTTCTTCATTTTCTCAGTTTATCTCCATTCCTAATTTCGATGTCATGGTAGATATGAAATGTTTAGCTTGTCACTTTGCTCTTCGCGTCAACTTTGCTATTTATGCTGAATATATGAAAGCCGAAGATTCTCCTTTTCCTTTAGATACTTGCCCTGAGTGCGGTAAGCTACAGTTTGTTCCTTTAGATATTTATAACAAACTCATCTGAGTTAAGTTTTTTATAATAGATGTTGATACACTTACTTTTTAAGGGTGAGTTTTTATCTATATCTTTTTTTGTGAAAATAATTAGAATTTCCTATCATATAAAAAAAAGTAGTCGAGTGACTACCTTTTTGGTTTAATAACTAATGCTCGTTCTTCGCCATCACCTTCAGATTCAGTGACTACATCTCTCCACTCGCTTAATTTTGTGTGAATGATGCGGCGATCGAATGCGTTCATTGGATCTAGCTTAACCGCTATTTTTGTTTGTGCAACTTCTTTAGCTGTCTTAGTAGCTAGAATTTCTAGTTGTTTTCTTCTGTTTTCATGATAGTTTCCGATATCTAATGAAATGATTAGATGCTCATCAACAAATACATTTAGATAATTTCTTAGCATAAATTGTAGTGCAAGCAGTGTACGACCCTCACGTCCAATCAAAAGCGCATTCTCATCGCTTTCCACATGGTAGTGGATTTCAGTGCCTTCAGAAAGTGTTCTAACTTCCATTCTAGCCTTAATCTCCATTGTTTTAAGTATGTTTTCAAGGTATACTTTGCCTTCACTTGCTAGATTCACATTCGGAGTTGCTTCATAGGTTGTCATGTTGCCAATATTAAACAACCCTTTCTTTTCCTTAGTAATCGTTAGTTTAATCTTATCTTTTTGAATTTTTAATAGTTCAGCAGCTGTTCTTTCAGCTTCCTGAAGTGTTTTTGCTTCAAATTCTACTTTTTTTAACATCGAAATCACCCCATCAATTGTTTCTTTTGCAATTCTTCGTGTTTCTTCTCGTTAAGTTTTCTGTTAACTAGTGTTTGTCCTAGTGAGTAAATATTACCAAATATCCAATAAAGTGCAAGTGCATTACTTTGGAAGGATGCGAAAGACATCATAATGACCATGAAATAGCTAACAAACTTCATTGTCTTTTCGGTTTGTGCTGCTTGAGGATTTGGATTATGTGAAGCTGTCTTTTTAACGTAATCAGGTTTCTTCATCGAAATCTTTTGTAGTAAGAACATCGTTCCACCAACAATACCCGCTAAAACCATACCGATGATTCCATCACGTTGATTTGCAAGGTTAATTCCAAGGAAGTTTGTATTCGCAACACCTGCTGCATACATACCGCCTTCAATGGTAATACGTCTAACGACTCCATACATTGCGATAAATATCGGCATTTGAAGGAATGGGAATAAACAGCCTAAGACATTAATTCCATGCTTTTTATAAACTGCCATCATTTCCATTTGCATTTGTTGCTGTGATTGTGGATCTTTTTTCGTTGCATATTTTGCTTGAACACGTTGCATATCTGGTTGTGCGACATTCATCTTGATTGATATGTCATTGCTCTTCGCATAAATTGGCCAAGCAAGAGTTCTTACAACTATTGTTGTAAAGAGAATCCCTACAGCGAAATTATTTCCTAGAAGACTTGCAAACATATTCATCACGAATGCAACCGGAATGACTAGTACCCAATCAAAGAATGTTGCGTCGTCTGTAGAAATTGGTCTTTCTCCGCCTGCTACATAAACACCGATAGTTTCAGTTACACCACCATAAGTAAATGTAACATCATATGCATATTTGTTTCTAAATCCATCATCTCCGAGTGGTGTATATCCACCATCATCAAATAATGCTGCAAAAGCTGCTTCATCAAGTGTCTCGTGAAGCTTGATAATATCTCCATCTCGTTCGACTGCATAAGCTTTAATTCCCTTTGCATCAAATTTTTGACCTATTTTATAGAGTACATTATCAACTTCAAATCTAAAAGCAACCATCACAATATCATTAGCGTTACCAACGATTGTCTCTGGTTTAATATAGATTTGAAAGCTTACATCAATTCCTTCTACTGTAAACGTATACGTGCGTACACCATTACTATCTACTACTACATTGGTTGGAAGTGCCCCATCATATGATACTAAAGTGCCTGTGCCAGCTTCTGTGAGTGTCCAATAGGATAGTCCGTTATCGCCTTTAAAGATGATGTTGTTTGCTTCATCATAATCAAAAACGAGTTTTTCTCCGTTTTCACCGAATGGATTATTAACAGCAACTGCTTTAACTTCATTCGATCCGGATCCACAAGCGGCTAAACTAAAGACTAGCATCAGAATCATGGCAATAAAAAAGATTTTTTTACTCATTCTCGTTCTCCATTAGTTTTGATTTTTTGAATAGAACGGTTAATTTTGTTTTCATTTCTTGATAATTCAATTCAGAGGATTGAGGTTTTACAACGATAATAAACAACTTATTCTTACTAAACTGTTGTTGTAATTCATTTACGATCATCCTAATTCTTCTTTTAGCTAGATTTCTAGCAACTGCATTTCCATATTTTTTTCCTATGGAAAGAGCGAATCTGAAGTTTGTCGCCTCTGAGTCGTCAGATTGATAAATAGCAAAATAACTGTCGCCTTTTACTTTCTTCACTTTGAAAATCGCATCGATTTCGCTGTTTCTCTTTATGCGATATCTTTTGTTCATAATGTTTTTTAAAAAAATAAGGACTACTCAAAAAATAACATAAGTTATTATTTTAATCGAGTAATCCAAGTGTTTTTAAAATAACGATTCAATTATACAGTTAATTCTGCGCGGCCTTTTAATCTGCGTCTTGCAAGTACGCGACGGCCACCAGCTGTTGCCATTCTAGCTCTAAAACCATGAGTCTTGATACGTTTTAGTTTACTTGGTTGATATGTTCTTTTCACAAATAAAACCACCTTTCTTGCGAAACCATGCTTAATCATTATATAAAAAGACCTTCTTTTTGTCAACAATAAACTCAGTTTTTCATTTAAATTATTTCTGATTTCATTCTATTGACAATAATGATAAATTTTCAGTTCATTTTCATCTATCGATTTAAATCTCAAATGTGGATAACTTAGCCACAATTTTGGGGATTTGTGGATAACTGGGGAAACTTAATCAATGGCTTAATAAAGACGTAAGATTTATAGGGTTTCCCACGATGTTCCCACATATCCACAATCCTTATATAAAAGTTTCCCACAAAAACTGTTGATAACTTTTTAAAGCGTTTTTCTGTATTCGTGTTATCCTATTTGTACATAATTTAAGGGGTATATCAATGAACACTTACGATCTTCTATGGCAGAAGATTTTAAACGAATTAGAATCTACTTTCAGTGAGGAAACCTTCACCGAAGTCTTCGAACCGTTAAAATCTACACACAAATATGCGAATGACCATGTTTATGTGCTTGTCCCGAACGAATTCATTAAGAGTCGTATTAATCGCCTTTACTTGGCAAAGATTAACGATCTCGCACAAAAATTCAATAACGCACCGATTCGTTTCAAATTCGTGACTGAGTCTGAATTATTACCTGAAGAAACATTAATCAGTCCTGAGAGAAACTTGAATCTGAAGTACCGCCCTGGTAACTTAAATGCTACCTATACTTTTGATAACTTCGTTGTTGGAAAGAGTAATATGTTTGCATTTAGAATGGCAATGAAGGTTGCTGACCAACCTGGTGCTGTTGCAAATCCATTATACATCTTTGGTGACGTAGGGTTAGGAAAAACTCACTTAATGCAAGCGATTGGTAACTATGTTATGGACCAAGATATTAATCAAAAAGTCCTATATGTTAAAGCTGATGGTTTCATTGAAGACTTTGCAAACCTCTTAAGAAAGGAAAAGATGGAGGATTTTAATCAAAAATATCGAGACATTGATATTTTACTAGTTGACGACATTCAAATTATGGGTGGCGCTACTAAAACACAAATGGAATTCTTTAAACTTTTCGATTATTTATATCAACAAAATAAACAAATTGTAATCACATCTGATAAACCAGCATCTGATCTAAAAAACATCATGACTCGTTTAACTTCAAGATTCGAAGTTGGACTAACAGTAGACATTCAAGTCCCTGATTTAGAGCACCGTATTGAAATCCTAAAAAGAAAGCTTCAATCCGAATCTTCTGATATTCATGATATTCCTGCAGACGTTCTAGATTTCATTGCATCCTCATTTGTTACTAACATTAGAGAGCTTGAAGGGGCATTAAAAAGAGTTTTATTTTACTGTTTGACAAACAACCTTGATTTAACAGTAGAAACCGTTAATGAGGCTCTAGAACCACTTCTTAAAACAAAGCGAAAGAGTGATTCTTTAAACGAGAATAACTATGATCGAATACAAAGTATTGTTAGTGATTTTTATGGTATTACTTTAGAAGATTTAATTGGTAAAAAGAGACACTCTAAATACATACTCCCTAGACATATAGCGATGTTTATTATAAAGAGTAGATATAACATACCTTATAAAACTATAGGAAATTTGTTTGGAGATCGTGATCATTCTACTGTTTTAGCAGCCTGTGAAAAGATTGATAATGATTTAAAACAAGACCCTAGTTTGAAGATTGCGGTTGACACAATCCTTAAAAAAATCGACGCATTTAGTAAAAAATAATTGTGTATAGTTTGTTGGAAACATGGTATAATTATAGCAGTACAAAGCCTTTATTAGATTTACCCACAAACCCACAATTGTAACAACAATAATTAAAGATTTAAATTAAGAAAATAAAAGGAGCTGCCGCTATGATTTTCAGTGTTGATCGTGATGTATTATTGACACAATTACTTATCGTACAAAAAGGACTACCATCAAAAACCCCACTTCCAATTTTGTATGCTGTAAAGTTCGAAGTGAATGAAGACCACATTTTATTAACATCAAGTAACACTGATGTTGCTATACAGGTTTTAATTGATGACCATAGTTTAAAAATACAAGACCCAGGTAAAGTTGCTATTCCAGGACGTTACTTAATTGAGATTGTTCGAAAAGTGACTTCTCAAAGAATTGAGTTTGCATTAATCGAAGATAAATTAATTGTAATTAAAGCAGATCGTTCAGAATTTAAATTAAGATTAATGGATGTTGAAGATTATCCAGAAATTGACTTTTTAGATTTAGATGACCCAATTGTTTTAGATAGTCAACTAATCAGAACAATCATCAAAGAAACAAATTATGCAACTGCTTCTTCTGAGAAGAGACCTATTTTAACAGGTGTTAATTTTAAGTACCTAGACAATCATTTATATTGTGTAGCTACCGATTCATACCGCCTTTCTCAAAAAAACGTTAAATTAAGAACACATAGTAAAATGTTTGATATTGTTATTCCTAACAAGAGTTTAGATGAATTAAGTAAGATTCTTGATAGCTACAATGATGACGTTGAATTATTTATAAATCCGAATAAAGTTTTATTTAAGATGAACAAAATCTTGTTCCAAACTAGACTTCTTGAAGGAACTTATCCAGACACATTAAGAATTATTCCAGTTGAATTTCCAGTTGTTATACCATTTAACAAGGAAGAATTACTAGCTGCTGTAGAACGTGTCTCACTATTATCACCTAGAGATAGAGAGACGAATTATAATATCATAAAACTCAGTTTACGTCAGGATCAAATTGTTGAAATTAGTTCAACAAATAATGAAATTGGAGATGCAAATGAAGAAATCATCCCATCCTCAGATGTAATTGGACCTATGATTAAGATTGCATTCTCTTCAAGATACCTTGTAGATGCTCTTAAATCCTTCAGTTCTTCAGAGGTACTTATTCAATTTGCTGGAGAGGTAAAACCATTTGTAATTAAAGGAAATTTAGACCAAGATCTCTTGCATCTAATTTTGCCGGTACGCATCGACTAATCAATCCTAAGAGCCTTAATTTCTAATTTAAGGCTTTTTTTTATGCCCACATGAACTCATGACTTTATAGGTAAAAAAAAGTCGAAAATGAGTGTTTTTTTGCTTATATTATGATATAATATAAAAGAACATAGAGGGTGAATATATGAAAATATTTAAAATTAGAGAAGAATTTATCACATTAGGACAATTTTTAAAAGCAACAGATCATATTAATTCTGGTGGTGAAGCAAAGTTTTTTTTATTTGAAAACGATGTATTTGTCAACCAAGAAAAGAGAACTGAACGTGGCAAAAAACTACGTAATGGTGATAAAGTTTTAGTAGAAAACCAAGAGTATTTAATTGTCGATGATACAAAAACTGATTCTCAAAAACTTTAGAAACCATCAGACTTTAGAATTGAAGTTTGAAAAACCCTTTATTTACATTCATGGTGCTAATGGCAGTGGAAAAACAAGCATATTAGAAAGTATTTATTTTTGTGCGACTACAAAATCCCATCGTACGAACGATGAAAAAGAACTTATTTTAAGAAACGAACAATTCGCACAGGTTAAAATAATTGCCGAGAATGATAGGTACGATCTTATCCTATCGAAAACTGGAAAAAGAGCTTCAATCAACGGTATTGAAAAAAGAAAAATCAGTGACTATATAGGCCACTTAAGAGTAGTGATGTTCGCTCCAGAGGATTTAGATCTTATCAAAGGAAGTCCAGCAAATAGAAGACAATTTATGGATTTAGAATGGATGCAGCTCAACAAGCAGTATCTAAAGAATTTGAATACATATAAAAATGTTTTAAAGCAAAGAAATAGTTTATTGAAAAAGATTAATATAGATGATGATTATACATTCCTAAATATTCTTGGAGAACAACTCTTAGAGGTTGGATCCGAAATTATTAGCGAACGTCGACAATTTCTTGCTGAACTCAATTCTTATTTAGCAAAAATCTATCCGTTATTTTCTAACCATCAGGTTCAAATCATCTATAAACCAGATGTTGACGAAAAAGCATTTAAAAATTACTTAAACAAGAATCAAAAACAGGATATTATATATCAAACGACAAATGCAGGACCCCATAGAGACGACTTTTATATCGATTTCAACGCATTTGATGCGAAGAGTTATGCATCTCAGGGGGAGCAGCGTCTAATCGTTGTAGCGCTGAAATTAGCGCTTCTGAAGTTGATTGAAGAGAAGACTAGTAAGCAGGTTGTTCTGCTATTGGATGATGTTTTAAGTGAATTAGATTTGGAAAAACAAAAATTATTTCTAGATCATTTACCAAAAGAACATCAAATACTCATGAATAGTGCACTTCCGATTGAAGGAAAACATATTCAGATGATACATTTGAAAAAGGAGTAGGAACATGTCAAATTATGATGCATCGAACATTCAAATATTAGAGGGGCTAGAAGCGGTAAGAAAACGCCCCGGTATGTATATCGGAAGTACAGGGTCTAGAGGGCTACACCATTTGGTGTGGGAAATTGTCGATAACTCGATTGATGAAGCTTTAGGTGGATATGCTACCAATATCAAATTGGAGCTTCTTAAGGATGAAGTTGTTCGCGTTACTGATGATGGACGTGGTATTCCAGTCGATCTACATCCAAAAACAAATAGACCAGCTGTTGAAACGATTTTGACATCGCTTCACTCGGGTGGTAAATTTGACGGAAAATCATACAAGGTTTCAGGAGGCTTACATGGTGTAGGTGCTTCTGTTGTTAATGCTTTATCTGAGTGGTTTGTCGTTGAAATCCATAGAGATAACAAGAGATATGAACAAAGATTTGAGCGTGGAGTTCCAATGACAGATGTCACCGTGATTGGAGAATCTGTGCATACAGGAACAATCGTCACGTTTAAATCGGATCATCTTGTCTTCACTGAAACTATCGTCTATGAATTTGAAATACTTAGAAATAGAATTCAGCAACTTGCATTCCTAAATAAGGGAATCAAAATTACTATCTCTGATCAAAGAGGAGAAAATCCAGTAGAATACTCATATCACTATGAAGGTGGTATTGTTGAATATGTTGGATTCTTGAATAGCGGAAAAGGGAAAGTCAACCATGATGTGCTTTATACTGAAAAAGAGGTTGATGGAGTTACACTAGAAATTGCTTTGCAATATAATGATTCCTATGCAACAAATCTTTATTCATTCGCAAATAACATTCCAACGCACGAAGGTGGAATGCATGAGGATGGATTTAAGATGGCATTAACCCGTATTTTGAACAAATATGCGAGTGAAAATGGTTTTCTCAAGAAGGATGATTCCTTCCTTGGTGAAGACACTCGTGAAGGATTAACAGCGATCATATCTGTTAAGCATCCAAATCCTCAGTTTGAAGGACAAACAAAAACAAAATTAGGAAACCCTGAAGTACGTCAAATAACAAGCCAAATCGTCGGTGAAGGACTAGAAAGATATCTTTTAGAAAATCCAAACGACGCAAAAATGATTATTGAAAAGAGCTTGATGGCATCTCGCGCAAGAATTGCAGCGAAAAAAGCTAGAGAAGCAACTAGAAGAAAATCTCCTTTGGATGCACTCGGATTTGCCTCAAAGCTTGCAGATTGCAGAAGTAAGGATCCAGCTGTTTCTGAAATTTATATCGTCGAAGGTGATTCTGCGGGAGGATCTGCTAAACAAGGTAGAGAATCTGAATACCAAGCAATTCTACCACTACGTGGTAAGGTATTAAACGTGGAAAAAGCTAGACTAGATAAGATTTTAAATAACAAGGAAATTCTTTCATTGATTCAGGCATTAGGAACTGGAATTGGTGATGAATTTGAAGCTGAGAAATCAAGATATCACAAAGTCGTTATTATGACCGATGCCGATATCGATGGAGCCCATATTAGAACACTTCTTCTAACCTTCTTCTTTAGATATATGAAGCCTTTAATTGATTTAGGTTATGTCTTTATTGCACAACCTCCACTATATAAGGTACAAGCAGGTAAGAGAGTTGAATATGTTTATACTGATGAAGCCCTTCAAAAACTGCTTGCAGAAATGGGTGGACGTCCTGGTATACAAAGATACAAAGGTCTTGGAGAAATGAATCCTGAACAGCTTTGGGATACAACAATGGACCCTGAAAATAGAACACTTCTTCAAGTATCACTTAAGGATGCTATGGATGCAGATCAGGTTTTTAGCATGCTGATGGGTGAAGAAGTTGAACCAAGAAAAGCATTCATACAAGAAAATGCAATTTATGCTTCAAATATTGATGCATAGAGGGGAGATCAAAAATGGACAATAATATTAATGCAAACAACGTTTCTTCAAAAACAACTGAAGGCTATGTAAAAGAGATTAACATATCCACAGAAATGAAGACCTCCTTTTTAAACTATGCAATGAGCGTCATTGTATCACGTGCACTTCCCGATATTAGAGATGGACTAAAGCCAGTTCAAAGACGTATTTTATATGCGATGAATGATTTGGGTATGTCTGCCGATAAAGCACATAAAAAATCAGCTAGAATCGTCGGGGAAGTTATTGGTAAGTATCACCCACACGGTGATTCTTCAGTTTATGAAGCAATGGTAAGAATGGCTCAGCCATTTAGCTATAGAATGCCACTCATTGATGGCCATGGTAACTTTGGGTCAGTTGATGGTGATGGTGCGGCAGCAATGCGTTACACGGAAGCTAGAATGTCAAAGCTTGCTGGTGAACTTGTTAGAGACTTAGAAAAGAATACAGTTGATTTTATTGATAACTATGATGGATCTGAGCATGAGCCAAGTGTTCTTCCTGCTAGATATCCAAATCTTTTGGTCAATGGTTCCACAGGGATTGCAGTTGGTATGGCTACAAATATTCCACCTCATAATCTTGGAGAAGTTATCGATGGAATGTTAGCCTATATGGATAACGAAGAAATTACATCTACCGAATTAATGGAATATATTAAAGGTCCTGACTTTCCTACAGGAGGTCAGATATTAGGGCTCACTGGACTTAGACAAGCATATGAAACTGGAAAAGGTATCATTGCAGTCAGAGCAACAGCAGAGATCGTTACACACAAAAATAGAAATAGCATTATTGTAACTGCTATTCCTTATCAAGTGAATAAAACAACATTAATCGAAAGAATTGCAGAAATAGCAAAAGAAAAAATTGTTGAAGGTATCACAGATTTAAGAGATGAATCGAATCGTAAGGGAATGAGAATTGTCATTGAACTTAGAAGAGATGTAAATCCTCATGTCATGCTCAATAACCTTTACAAATACACTCAACTACAACAATCGTTTGGGATTAATATGATTGCGCTTGTCAAGGGTCAACCACAAATGGTAGCCCTACGCGACATGCTAAAATTCTATCTTGAACATCAAATTGAAGTCATTCAAAGAAGAACAGTTTATGATCTAGAAAAAGCAGAAGCAAGACAACACATTTTAGACGGTTTAGTTGTTGCACTTCACGACATAGATCACGCAATTGAAATTATTAAAGCATCAAAAACTGGTGAAGAAGCTAAGGAAGCATTGATCTTCGAATATAAGCTTACAGACATTCAAGCAAGAGCAATTCTTGATATGCGTCTTCAACGTTTAACTGGACTTGAAATTGAAAAAATTGAAGCTGAATTAACAGATCTAATTAGCAGAATTAAAGACTATAAAGAAATCATTGCAAACCACGATAGAAAGCTTGAAATCATTAGAGAAGAGCTCATCCAAATTAGAGCACAATACAATGAACCAAGACTTTCAGAAATCAATTTACACGAAGATTTATCCATCGAAAACGAAGACTTAATTCCAGTCGAAGATGTCATCATTACAGTAACTAATAATGGATATATTAAACGTATGAAAGTTGACCACTATAAAACTCAAAATCGCGGTGGAGTAGGGATGTCAGGAATCAAGGTTCATGAAGACGATTATGTCGAACATATCCTAATGACTTCAACGCATGATTACCACTTATTCTTTACCAATAAAGGAAGAGTTTATAAGATTAAAGGATATCAAATTCCTGAGGGATCTAGACAGTCAAAAGGACTGCCTATAGTCAATCTATTAGACTTTGATAAAGATGAAACATTGGCATCATTTACGAACGTTAAAAATTTTGAATCTGATGAAGAATTCCTAACATTTGTAACGCGAAAAGGTATTGTCAAACGTACTCCAATTTCTGAATATCAAAACATTAGAACCAACGGAATCAACGCGATAAATCTAAGAGATGATGATGAACTATTCACTGTATCCTTAACCGATGGAACAAAAGAAATTATCCTTGGTGCATCCAATGGTAAGGCAATTCGCTTTGATGAAAACGATGCTCGCCAGATGGGAAGAACAACATCTGGAGTGCGTGGAATGAGTCTCGGAGAACATGATGAAGTTGTCGGTGTTGCGATCGTTTCAAGTGACCAAGAAGAAATATTAATAATAACGGAAAAGGGCTTTGGTAAGCGAACTATAGTAGAAGAATACCGCAAGCAAATCCGCGGTGGTAAGGGTGTTAAAACCTTAAATGTCACTGAAAAAAATGGACGTTTATCTACACTTAGAACTGTATCTGACGATCAAGATTTAATTGTTGTCTCCGATAGAGGTGTTGTGATTCGTACCCATGTTGATCAGATATCACAAACCAAACGTGCCACTCAAGGGGTTAGAATAATTAGGCTTCGCCCTGATCATAAGGTTTCAACAATCGCACTTGTTCCTCGTGCTGAAGATATTGAACTTGATGGAAATGAAGAACACCAGTTTGTTCAAGAAACACTCAATGTTGCTGAACAGAAAAAGGTGCTTGGAGTTGTCGATTTAGCACCTGAAGAAATTGAAGATGAACAGGAAGAAATTATCACTGCTGAAAGCTTATTTGACGAGTAAAATATAAACAAAAATGCATCCCTAATCGGATGCATTTTTTTCACTTAAGGACTTTATTTTGCATATGTTTTTTTAATATAATTAATCGCAAAATCATGGAATGAAATATTATAGTCATCTTCAATCAATCTAGTAAATTTGGCTATTTTTTTCTCTATATTTTCGGCATGTAATGAGGAGTAACATCTGAATAAGGATTCCTCATATTTTTCTATGTTTCCGAGTCTATAATAGGCGAGCGAATTGAAGTATAAAAAATATTCCAAAAGATAAAACATTTTTAACCGAGTGTTATATTCTATGCCATGGTTACAAAGTCTTATCACCTCTAGGTAATTTTTTTTAACTCCCTCATATTGTGCAAGGCGCTGGAGACACAAAACTACCATACGTTCATTATGACCACTGATCATCAATTCTGGTTGTGCAACAAACAGTTTCAACCGTTCAGCAATGACTTCTTTTTCTTGAAATTTTTGTAGTGTAAGTAATGAACTCAAAACCATTATTTCTGCAGTAGATAAAACTCTATTTTGTAAAATATTTGGAAAATCAATCAATTTAACACTGATATCAATAAGACTGGATTCATCGATTTTTTTCCTATAAAAATTATACAAACTTACAGTATAGTCATAATACAATTTATTCACATTATCGATTATATATTTACCTTTGATTTGTTTGTTATAATCATCTGCTGCTTCTACATCTACGTTGGCAACAGCGTTATAAAAATTATTAATGAGATTTGCTTCATTGATTCTCTCAGATTCAAAATCCCAAATCACATATTCCGGCTTAAAGCCTAGTCTTCTGGCTAATTGGTTGATAATGTCTTGAGGAATATTACACTCACCTTTTAAATATCTTCTGAATTGACGTATAGAGACAATTCCATTGACAAATAATTCTTGAGTCATATTTCGCTCAAATCTTAGCTTATCAAAGTAAAGTGAGAGCTCTTTTGAATAGTTTGCATCCATTTTATTCATTCTCCTGCACGATGGGACAGATTTGCTCTACACAAATGTCCATTTTTGTTTTATTCTATAGATGGGGGGGATAACTTTGTTCAGTAAAAATCGAAATCTGAGTAAGTTCTCTGATGTTGGTAGTCCTGAAATCGTAATCACTATTAATAGTACAAGAACAGGAATTATTAGCATACAAAAAGGCGAGAACAAAACTGAAGTGATTGAGGTGGTTGTTGATCAAGCAAAGGGAGTCTCAAAAGACTAACAACTATATTTTAGCACATGGGGGGGCTAAAATATAGGGCTTGATGTCACAAAAGTATCGAATTTTAGGAATAAAATAATCATAAGTAGAAATAGGTTTGCCGTTGATTTTATTTTCAAGCAACAATAGTTTTCGTCGGGGTTCGTATACTCTCATTGCAGCATCGAATCCTAACATATTCAGCCATAATGCTACCACCTCATTATTAAATGAGGTATAATATGGAGTATAACGACGAAAAATGAGGGGGTGTGACTTGAACAATCAAAAACAATTGCAGATCTACTTTTTATTTATTTGCTCTTTTTTTATACTCAACATTTTAAACACATATATGTTAACAGTCCAAGCTCTCAATCGATATATAGCACCCTTTAAACATACCTTTGCAGGTGAATTAAACTCACTCATAGGCAATTTTTCTGTGCTTTTTTTGTTCTTGTTGATTGGTTTCGTAGTCATCAAAAAAGCAAAGTCGAGAATGCTTTTCCTCTTGATTTTAACTTTTATACTTAACCTCTATATCTTTTCGATGGGGGTTTTTAATCTCTTCTTTGGTACAGCATTCTCAATACCAGCAGCAACAATATTTAATAACCCTAGTGATGGTTTCGCAATGGGAACCTTTTTGAATGCACTTTTAGAACTTGTAACTTATTTTAGAATCATCGTATTCTGGCCGTTTATTATATTGTTAACCATTTATATTTTATCCAACAGAAAAAAATTATCAGAAATCAAGTTTAAACTTGAAATCAAAAGGTATCTATCTGGGCTACTGATTGTAGTCTTGATGGTTTTTACTGCTGTGTTTTCCTACTATAATCAGTATAAAAAAGCATTACCACTCAATTCTGCGAAAAGCACATTTGCAGTTCAAAATCTTGGTGTCTATCCCTATTACATAGGTGAATTCTTTGGACAACCATTCGATCTAGATTTGTTATCTTTCTTAAAATTAAATAGAGAAGAGGATTTAGCAGCGGCATATCAGGTTTATAACAAAAATGTATCCTCATACGTAAGTTTCTTTGATTCTAAAACCTATTCGAATAGGTTATCATTGGATCAAGCTGTAAGCACTATTCAAATCGATCCTTCCATCGCAAATGGGGATTCTCTTCATGGAATTTTGGAGGGAAGAAATATGGTTCTAGTTCACTTAGAATCACTGAATTCTTTTTTACTAGAGCACGCGGATACAAATGAGCGACTCATTTTCATGAATCAACTTCTATCTGAGTCGTTTGTATTTAATAATTTCTACAATAATGTAGGGATGGGCGTAAGCTCTGATGGTGAACTATCAGTTTTAACTGGACTTTATCCTATGGGAGATCGCACCTTGTATTGGGAATACGAAAAAATCGATTATCAACTCAACTCAGTTCCAGATTATTTTAATCAATTGGGCTATCATACAGAAGCTATCCATGGGGATAATCAAAAATTCTATAATAGAGATAGAGTCTACCCTGAATTGTTCGGTTTTGATAATTTCTACTCACTCGAAGATTTTGTCGAAGATGGATATGTTGTTAAGGATGGATATTTATACGATACAACCAATAACTTGCGGCACGTCAGCCCTTGGATTTCAGATTATCACCTTGCAGATTATACATTCGCATTTGGAACATCATTAGTAAATCAAGGCAAACCATTTATGCTTTTTTCTATCACGATGATGCCACATACACCCTATGAATTTGATCCAAACGGGTATAGAACAAACGTTTTTCCACAGTTCAATAATTTAATTAGTGGACTTACGATGAGATACATCAACTACGTTGACTACGTTGATGAAATACTAAAGAGATTCTTTATTAGCGAGACTGGAATGGATCAAACACTAGACAATACAGTCTATGTATTTTATAGTGATCACGGTTCTGGAATCAAGAATGGTGACCTAGATATTTTATTTAATAGAAGTATTGGACCTCTTGAGACAAGAAAAATGCTCCAGCAGGTTCCAGCATGGATATATGTTCCCGGTGATGAATATGTAGATTTTGGTGATTATCAAATTCGAAAAGGGTTAATTACTGGCGAGCAAAATCTAGTAAGAAGTCAAGTTGACCTCTATAGAACGATGATTGAACTTTTCAACCTACCAGTTAGAGAGAATTCCTATTATGGAGTTCATGGGATGAGCACTGAAAAAACTTTCGCACTTGATAATAGACTTCTTGATGTTGTATTAGATGATTATTTCGCATCAATGAGAAACCCAGCAAAGGTTTTCCCTCAAACACAAACAATGACAAAAGAAACATATGACTATATTTTAAGATTTAAGCAGCTTTCAGATATTATTGTCTCTAACGGTGACATGCAAAAAACTATTGATTCAGCAATTCAACGCATTTACGGGTGAAACCAATGATATTCAAGAAGATTCATATTTTTTATTATTTGACTTTTCTATATATGATAATCTCAGTTGTGTTAGGTTTCATTTTAAGTAATGGACTCGTAATCTTTTTAGGCTGGAACATTTTTCTTGCAACCATTGTCTTTTTACTCGCAGAAATTTATGTTCATTTTCGAAGAGAAAAGAGTAAACCTATTTTTTTAACTGTTATTCTTATTTTATATGTTCTTTTTTTCCCAAATACAATCTATGTATTAACTGATTTCATTCATTTAGAAAACTACCATTTTTTCAGTCAATATCCAGATATGTATGCCATGATTATTAGTGATTGGTTAGTATTTATGCACATTACAATTGGCGCACTCTACGCCGCAAAGCTCGGAATTGCATCACTAAATAAACTAGAACTCCATCAATCTATGCAATTCAAAAAATATAAGTATCTCATATTATCATCTTTATTTTTTCTTTCCTCACTGGGTATTTTTATTGGAAGATTTCTAAGATTTAATTCATGGCAAATTTTTGATTTTTTTTCAATCTTATCAGGCATATTTAGTCATGTAGAGTTTGCACTAGTGTTTATACTGATTTTCTTCATTCTACACTGGGTATCATATTTCATTTTTTCACAGAAGGATAAAATTAGTTTATAATAAAAGTATATTAACTTTGGAGGTTATCATGCGCGTACTTGTTGTAGGTGGGGCAGGCTATATAGGGTCTCACACAGTCTATGAATTAATCAAGGATCACCAGGAAGTCATTATCTTGGATAACCTATCTTCTGGATATATGGAGTTAGTTCATCCGGAAGCTAAATTTTATAAAGGCGATATAAGAATTAAATCAGATATCGTTAACGTTTTTAAGCAAGAAAAGATTGATGTTGTTATGCATTTTGCTGCAAAGATAGTCGTCCCAGAATCAATTAATGAGCCCTTGGAATATTATCATAATAATGTTGAAGGCGTACGCACACTGCTTGAAGTGATGAATGAATTCAGCGTCAAAAAACTCGTGTTTTCATCAACAGCAGCAGTGTATGGAGAGGCAAGCGGAGTCTGTAAAGAAACAGATATTACCAAACCAATTAATCCTTATGGCGAAACAAAGCTCGCTACAGAGAAGATGATTCAGTGGGTTGCAAATGCACACGGATTTAACTATGTAATCTTTAGATACTTCAATGTTGCTGGAGCAGATCAGTCATTGAAAATTGGATTAATGAAAGACCAATTAACACATTTAATACCAGTAGCAATTCAAGGTATTATTGGTTTAAGAGATCATTTAACTATATATGGCAATGACTATCCTACTAAGGATGGAACTTGTATTAGAGACTATATTCATGTCTCTGATCTTGCATATGCCCATGTGCTTGGAGCAAGATATTTGAATAATGGTGGAAAGTCAGAAATCATGAATCTTGGATCAAATAGCGGGTACACAGTTTTAGAAGTAGCGAAAGCAGTCAACGAAATAGCACCTCTGAAATATGTCATCGGACCACGTAGA
>JAUSOA010000235.1 GCA_030656435.1 Acholeplasmataceae bacterium
ATATACGAGTTCGAAAAGAACATTATTATTTGATTGTCATTATAGATTTGTATTCAAGGAAAGTTATAGGTCATCAACTCGCAAAAACATTAGGTACTTCTGAATTACTTGAAATCATAAAAGAAACATATCTAATAAGAAATCAACCAAGAGATCTGATTTTCCATAGCGATCAAGGCTTACAATATACTGCAAGGGTATTTAAAGCATTTCTTAAACAAAACAACATCACCCAGTCTTTTTCAAAGAAGGGTTGTCCTTATGATAATTCAGTTGCTGAAAGCTTTTTTGCCAGTTTGAAGAAGGAAGAAGTGTATCGACACATCTATAATAGCTATGATCATCTTAAAAATTGTATTGACGAGTACGTCATCTTCTACAATGAAAAACGTCCACATGCTTCACTACGATATTCGACACCTGATGAATTCGA
The DNA here is from genome assembly GCA_030656435.1 of Acholeplasmataceae bacterium. Lineage (GTDB taxonomy): Bacteria > Bacillota_I > Bacilli_A > Acholeplasmatales > Acholeplasmataceae > Peloplasma. The sequence continues at coordinate 434 of JAUSOA010000235.1, forward strand.
GTTTAGGTCTATATAAAGCGAAAAAAAAGACCATCATTTTTGATGGTTCTTCTCTTCAAAAGGGTCAACTGTCGAAAATGACTGTTGTATTTACCCTATACAGTCCAAAAAAATGACTGTTGTATTCACCCTATAAAGTCTAAGCTGTACGATTTTGTATATCCGATTGAGCCTAGATATTACCATAAAGAAAATGCTTTGAGTTTGATTGGCATAGTTAAGAAAATCTGACAGGATCAAATTAATAATAAATATAAAACTCATAAACAATAATCTCGTTAGATTCTATACTATAACAAAATAAGTAAAGTTTGTTTAATCCTTCAAGAAGAACGTCATCATTGAAATTACTAGCAGTTTCATTGTAAATTAAATAATAATCTGAATTTATATCAATAAATATATTCAACTTTGCTTTCATTGCTGGTGTCTTATCTTCGAGCCAGTTATTAGAACTCAATAATGTGCTTTCGAAAATAGTTATATCATTTGTTAATAGTATTTTGTGTTTTTCAGTGTAAGGAAGAATGGATAAGTTTTCCTCTGTTATAATGTACTGTCTTTCCGAAACGACCAAACCTTCTGCAGGTATGTATGTATTTGCAGAATCAAAAATTGCTATGACCCTATCAAAATCTTTATTATATCTGTTTTCATGCATTGAAGGAAACACAACTGATAAACCTAAAACAACTAGTAAAATTATTGGCGAGATTAAATACGAAAGAATTATTAACCAGGATTTGAATCTTTTTATGCTCAAAAATATGGTGAACATTATAAGCAGCGTAAGCGGAATTAACAATAGTAAAAATATATTCATGTCCTGAAGTGAAATACGCGTAGATTGATAGCTAATTAATTCTTCAAAAGCCTCAATATAACTAGTAATCAAAACACCCATTAACAAAACTTGAGTAACTATTGAAAAAAGCAAGCAAAAATACAATGTCTTATTGCCATACAATTTAGAAGTTTTTTGATTTCCTTCAATTAAATTAACAGATTTTGACGAAACATCCTTAATGTCAACACCTTTTTCATGAAGAAAATTTAACAAATTTATCTTATCACCCTGAATGAAGTTTTTTAAATCCATCTGGAAGAATTTTCGTCTTTCGCGAGGGCTTTCAAAATATATGTAGTTATTCGATATTAAAACTTTTTTAAATATCTTATAGTCTAGCTTAGATTCAACCTCGGCTTCTTCATTCTTAAATTTGACTGTTAGAAACTCGTCTTTAAAAATAAACTCTTGAAAGTTTTCTTTCGTATAGTCCAAGATAAATTTACTTCTTTTGTGCTCAAATTTTGATGATAGGTAAATTATTAAAGGAAGCATGATTAAAAAAATTATAGAAAAATTGACAATATAAAAAATTGGGTCATTTTCATAAAATAGGTTTCCAACAAAAATACTAATGATTACAATAAGGAATAAGGAAACTCCTTTTTGAAGATGCCGTTGAAAAAAACTTGTTGTCTCAGAGATTAACGTTTCATAGCTCTCTTTGCTATGAACACTTCTAATTATTATCCTATCTGCTTTTTCATTCACCATGTCACTTATAAGATTATCTATTGAGATATCAAAACATTTTGCCAACTCAAGTAGTTTCTCAGTTGATGGCATGGATTGATTTGTCTCCCATAGACTAATACTTTGTCTAGTAACACCAATCTTATTTGCAAGATCCTCTTGTGAAAGTCTTTTGCTTTTTCTTAAGTCCATAATCTTATTGCCTAAACCCATATATATCACCTACCTTATTGTAATATATTTCCTGCCAATATTCCACCTAGTCTAGATTGCTGTTTGTCAATTAACACTTGCTAATAGCTGTACCTCAATTAATTGCTTATAAATCACTTCTTGTATACTTACTGTGTGATACTACCTATTTTGATACAAATTAGCACCC
>JAUSOA010000236.1 GCA_030656435.1 Acholeplasmataceae bacterium
CCTACGAAAGAGCAAACGGCATCAGAATTTCATTTTTTGGCGATAAAATCGATGAGATTAAAAGATTTGATGTCTTAACAGGTCAACCACTAGAAAGCTTAAACTATGTAACCATATTTCCTGCATCTCACTTTATGACCAATAAAGATAAGCTTAAAGAATCCATTCGAAGAATAAAAAATGAATTACAGGAACAAATCGCCTATTTCAAGGGAAATAATCTTTTATTAGAAGCACAGCGCATCGAACAAAGAACGAAATACGATATGGAAATGCTTGAAGAAATTGGAATTTGTAGCGGGATAGAAAACTATTCAAGACATTTATCGCTTAGAGAAGCGGGTGAAACGCCAGCAACCTTAATTGATTTCTTTGGTGATGATTTTATTATGATTATTGATGAGTCCCATGTAACAATTCCTCAGGTCAGAGGTATGTATTTTGGTGACCGCTCAAGAAAAACAACACTTGTCAATTACGGATTTAGACTTCCAAGTGCCTTGGATAATAGACCACTTCAATTCGATGAATTCGAGAATAAGTTCTCAAAGGTCATTTATCTATCAGCAACCCCCGGTGCCTATGAATTAGAAAAAGGGTTACCTATTGTTGAACAAATTATTAGACCTACCTATTTATTAGATCCTGAAATTGAGGTTAGACCATCCAAGGGTCAAATGGATGATCTCTATTTCGAAATCAAAAAAAGAATTGCTGCTGGCGAGCGTGTACTTGTCACAACATTAACCATTCGTATGAGCGAGGATTTAACCGCGTATTTCAAGCAATTAGGACTTAAGGTCGCTTATCTACATAGTGAAATTAAATCCTTAGACCGTATTACGATTCTAAGAGATTTAAGAATCGGTAAATATGATTGCTTAATTGGTATCAATTTATTACGTGAAGGTCTAGATCTTCCGGAGGTATCCCTAGTCGCGATTTTAGATGCTGATAAGCAGGGGTTCCTAAGAAGCGAACGCTCCTTAATTCAAACGATAGGGCGAGCAGCAAGAAATCAAAATGGTCGAGTGATTATGTATGCAGATAAAATGAGTGATGCGATGACCTTCGCTATTAAAGAAACCAATCGAAGAAGAGCTCTTCAGCTCGCATTCAATTTAAAATATGATGTCGTTCCAGTAACCATTCAAAAGGATATTCGAGACAAAATTAGTATTAAAGAAGATATCATCGAAGAGGCTAAGGATTACTCGAAGATTACGAAGAAGGATAAAGAAAAGATGACAAGACAAATCGAAGCGGAAATGAAGGCTGCTGCGAAAAATCTTGATTTTGAGAAGGCTGCAGAGCTTAGAGATCTTTTATTTGAACTGAAAGCAGGAGACTAATGTCTTCTTTTTTCTAGGAGGAGATTCTAAATGAACAATAACTTAGAAAATATTAAGAAATTAATCGAAGAGGATTATAAAAATAAAGATATTTGAAAAAATGAGTGATAAAGGAAAAACAATTTTAGTTGGTGATTCCATGGTTGCTTATTTAAATCTAAATAAATACGGTTTATCCAATCAAGTCGTCAATCAAGGTATTGCAGGAGATACAACAATCGGTGTTTTAAAGAGGTTAAAATATGTAACTGGGTTAAATCCATCAAAGGTCATTTTAAGTGTTGGATCCAATGATATGGTTTTAACAAATCTATCTTTTGAAGAAACTATAGAAAACATTGTCAAAATTAAAAAAGAAATTGAAGATCAAACAAACACAAAGGTCTATGTAATGAGTCTAACACCGGTGCTTAGAGATAGTGCGATAACCAATAAATATTATGTTGCAACAAGAACCAATGAAGACATCAAATATATTAATTTGAAACTACAAAACGCTTTTAAAGAAACCGAATTTATTTCTATTTATGAAGAATTTCTTGATTCAAAGGGAAACTTAGATATCCAATATACGACAGATGGAATCCATTTAAATCATCAAGGATATGAAAAATATACACATTTTATAAAAAATATATTGAAATAAATTGAGTTCATTGATATCCTAAATATATCGTATCTATAGGGAGGATAAAATGAAAATAGAACAGATTGGCCAAAAATTAGGGCTAAATTCTTTTCACGATGTTCCAAAGGGGAATGTTTCAGGATTTGATTATTATGTTACGTTAGTAAATATTGATTTATTAGTAAAGATGAACTTTATCGTGTTTGTTTTTAACAAGAAATTGACCAAATACGAGAAAACAGCAATTTCAAAGGCCCAAGGCCTACCTATCATGAGAATTGAATCGATTGGATTGCAGGAAAATGCTGTTATGCTTCCATTAAAGTATGGATTCAAAAGACTTGAAAAGCATCAAAAACATCTAGATAAGCTTGCAGCACTTTTTACTAGACTTGAGCTAAAGAATTTAAGTCATTGTCCATTTTGTGGCAATGAAGATAATGATACCTACGGTAAACTGAAGGGCATACCGATTGCAGTACATAAAGCATGTGTTGATGGATATGTTGAACAGGTTGAAACCCATGTTGAAACCACAGCGAAAACGGTAAAAAATTTACCTAAAAGTATTTTATTTGCAATATTAGGAGCAATCATTGGTTTGATACCTACAATCTTGACACTATCAATTTTTAGCACCTATTTTGCACTCCTATTCGCACTCATCCCACTATGTTCATTTTATGGATATAAGAAGGGAAATGGTCCAAGAGCAGCTTATGTACCAGTAATCATTACCGTAATATCAATGATCATTGCGCCAACCTTTATTGTTTTAATGTATATGATGGTTGCTGATTATGAACAAGTCACACTGAGTACTTTACTAGGAGACCCAGAGATGATGAGCTCATTTCAATACGATTTAGGCATCAGTGTATTATTTATTGCAATTGGTGTTTTAATTGCCTGGAAAAACATTTATAAACAAACGCATGCACAGGTTAAAAAGGATTTAAAAGAACTGAAGAATAACAACTAGAAAGCCACTTTTGTGGCTTTCGTTTTTAAGGAAAAGTTCAATTGATTATGGTATTATAGAGTTGGAGTTGATTATATGAATGCACATACGCATTACCAAGCTGGATTATCGAATTATATATTAAATACACCAAAGAAAAATATAATGGTTGCTATTGAGCATTTTACTCAGGCAGCTGTTTTAGGTCATGCCGATGCACATTATTTTCTCGGCCGTTTTTATGGTTTAGGAGATGGAATATCTCTAGATTTCACTAAAGCAAAAGAGCATTATGAAAAGGGTGTTTCCTTAGGCTCTTATAAATGTGGCTACGCACTTGGCTTAATCTATCATACTGGAATGGGTGTTGAAAAAGATGATACAACAGCAAAAGATTATTTCAAACAAAATTATTCTATTCTATTAACAGAAGCAGAAAGTAAAGATCCCGTTTCTATGCATATTTTAGGAACCTACTTTTATTATGGCTTTCATGTGCAAAGATACATCTTTAAAGCAATCGAATGGTTTTTAAAGGCATCTGAATTGGGATATAGTGATTCTCAGTATATGCTAGGGATGATTTATGAAACCATTGGTCACGATAATAAGGATAAAGAAAAAGCTAGTCACTATTATGAGCTCGCTGCTAAGCAGGATCATCCATATGCACAGTATGCCTTAGGTATTAACGCCATTGAAGAAGAAAGATGGAAAGATGCCACCTTCTATCTTGAAAAGGCCGCTAATCAGCAATATGCACTCGCTGCTTATTCGCTAGCGATGTACTATCATGAAAAGGAAGCAAAATATCCTTTAAAGGCCTTTGAATGGTTTATGGTTGCAGCTAAGCAAGGTCATACGGAGTCTGAATATTATGTCGGTCTATATTATCAAAATGGTAAAGGGGTTCCTCAAAATATTGAGCAAGCCGTTTACTGGCTAGAAAAGGCTGCAGTCAAGAAGGATAAGAATGCTTTGTATCATCTCGCGATGATTTTAATTAAAGAAGAGATGAAGGATTATAAGACGATCGCTAAGTTGCTTGAGCAAGCAGCGGCACTTGATCATCCACATGCTCAATATAATTTAGCTGTTATGTATCAAAAGGGTGACGGAGTTCCTCAAAACATGCAAAAATCATTTTTCTGGTATGAAAAAGCAGCAGGTGCTAATCTAGCAATTGCTCAATACAATTTAGGGATGATTTATTTTGAAGGATCTATTGTTGAAAAGGATGAAGCAAAAGCTAAGGAGCTGTGGCAAAAAGCTGCAGATCAAGGCTTGGAAGCTGCAGTAAAACTCATGCTATCGATTAATAATTATGAAAAGTTGCAGAAATCAACATGGCAATCCTAAAATATAGTTATTTATCCTTAGGGATTGTTTTGTATGTGTTCGTTAATTTTTTATCATACACAAACCCCGATTTTTCAGGTCCTCTCACTACAAAGATCATATATAGCTCCATTTCATTTATTTTATTAATCTTTACCTATGCAAGTATTTTATTTCCTAAGAAGATATATAAAAAGGAATTTTCTCAATATACAACCTATGTCAAAGTGTCCTTATATATAGGGATTATTGTTATACCACTGATTAGCCTATACTATCGCTAATCTAAAAGATAAAACATAAACAAAAAAAGATGGAATTTTTCCATCTTTTTATATTTGGCTTAACTATTTTGCTGCAATTTTAACAATTTCAATTAAGATTTGAACTGCCGTTCTCATTTGATCAATCGAACAAAACTCCATTCGACCATGAAATTGGAATCCACCTGTTCCTATATTTGGACAAATCAATCCCTCATAGGTAAGTCTTGCTCCATCTGTGCCACCGCGAATCGCCTTAGTAAAAGGTGTAAGACCAACATTTTTCACTGCTTGAAGTGCAAGATTGACGACATGCATGTGATCTTTTATCACTTCATACATATTGAAATAGCTATCTGTAACTGAAAGTTCAACAGCAGTATAACCATACTTTTCGTTCATGAATTTGGAAATTCTTTCAAATTCCTTTTTTTGTTCTGTAAATTTAACCATGTCATGGTTTCTAATAATATAATTCGCATGCGCTTTTTCAACTTCACCCTTTAATCCTGTAAGATGATTAAACCCTTCATATTTTTCAGTAATTGCGGGATTTAAAAATACTGGGAGCATGGAATGGAATTCAAATGCGAGATGTAGGGCATTAATCATTTTGTTTTTTGCAGAACCCGGATGAATGCTTTTACCGATAAAGTCTAATTTAGCAGTTGCTGCATTGAAGTTTTCATATTCAATACCACCAACCTCATCACCATCTGCTGTATATGCGAAATCCGCCTTAAACCATTCATAATTAAAGTGATCTGCTCCTTCACCAATTTCTTCATCTGGTGTAAAGCATATATAAATATCTCCGTGTCTTTCGCTCGGATTTGCTACAAAGTATTCAACGAGTTCCATAATTTCAGCAACGCCACACTTATCATCAGCCCCTAAGAGCGTATTTCCATCTGTGACGATAATATCTTGGCCAATTACCTTGGATAAACTAGGGTATTTGCTGGGTTCCATAGATAGCTTATC
>JAUSOA010000237.1 GCA_030656435.1 Acholeplasmataceae bacterium
CCTACCTTTTACACCTATTTTATAAAATAGAAGAAACTTTGATAAGATTTATGGGAAAATTCTCACAACTTTGTGGATAACTCTTCGATTATAAACAAAAAAAGCACCTTTCTCAATGAAAAGTACTTTTTCAACAGTCTGGACACGATTATATTAAATCGTGTTTTTCTTTTATCTATTGTCTATGATAGCGCTATTATGTTATAATATTGGTAAAGATGGGAGCGTTGATAATATGGAGAAAGATCTATTAGAGGTAGAGTGCCAGCATCTAGCTAACGTAGTTAAGGAATCAGACCCAAAACAAATAGAAGAGGTCGAAAAGAGATTTGCCTTAGTCTACACTTATGATGCTGTCGGTATGGTTGGACAAAATAGAATTCCTTATGAGGACGTAAAGCGACTCAGCCAAGCGAAAGCTCTACTCGGGTATAGCGAAAGAGAACAAAAAGAAATATTAAATCATCTCAAAGCTTTTGAATTCATTAAAAATGAAGCAAAAGAAAAAAAGCCATTTACAGAAGAAAAAATGAAGGACATGCATGAAATTCTAGTTGAAGGAATTTTCCAAGGTGGAGTTTATAGAAATGTGAACATCAGCATCTTTGGAGCAGAGCATCAGCCACCTGACTATGTCAAGGTTTATGATAGAATGTCTAAATTCTTTAGAAATCTAGAGCATTTTGAAGGAACAATTTTAGAAAAAGCAACTTATGCACATGCAAGTATCGCTAAGATCCATCCATTTGTTGATGCGAATGGTCGACTTGCAAAGCTAGTCTTGAATTATTTCTTAATCGTTGGCAATTACTTACCGATATCCATTCCGTTGGAACAACGTGAAGCATATATAGAACATTTAGAAGCCTTTAAACAAGAGAAAGATTTAAAGCCGCTTGTCAGCTTTTTCAAAGGACTTTTAATTAAACGTTATGAAGAAGTCTTAAAAGAATTAGATTTATGAGTGCGCAAGCACTCTTTTCTTTATTTTCAGTTGTTTTGATTAATATATGATAAAATAGATAAAGGTGATACTATGGACTTAAAGATTGGTGAAATCAATCATTTGATTGTTAACAGAAAAACAGATATTGGATACATGCTTGACTCTGCAGAGGATCAAGTCTTTTTGCATAATAATGAAAGCTTACATCAGGAATTGAAACCAGGTCAAGAAGTGGATGCATTCCTCTACTTTGATAATAAGGGAAGACTTGCAGCGACACTTAAAATGCCCTATATCACGGTTAGCAAACCGGGATTTTTAGCGGTAAGCGATATTCACGAATCCTTAGGAGTTTTCCTAGATATGGGAATAGCAAAAGAGCTTTTGTTATCACATGAGGATTTACCTTTTGATCACTCAGAATGGCCGCAAGTCGGTGACATTTTATTCGTTTCCGTTAAGGTTAAGGGGAAACTAGTTGCTAAAATCTCATCTAAAGAAGAAGTAAAACTTACTCCGGAGCATGAACTGAACTTAAAAGAAGCAGTGACTGCAAGAGTCCAAAAAATAGGTAAGGAAGGCGTGAATCTCTTAACAAGAGATGGCCATTGGATATTTGTTCATCATTCGATGATCAAAGAGCCGCTTCGCTATGGCCAGGAAGTCAATGTTAAAGTGACCTACCATTCCGAAAAAGGATATACAGGTTCACTAGCACCACAAAAAGAAGTTGCAATCTTTGAGGATGCGAATAATATCCTATCCTATATCATTAGAAAAGGTGAAATGGAACTGACTTCAGATTCATCACCTGAAGATATTGATCTCATTTTTAATATGAGTAAAAAAGCATTTAAAAGAGCTTTAGGCCATTTATATAAGGAGCGTAAAATTGATTTTGTCGATGGCAAAACAGTTTTAGTGAAACAGTAGTGAACGAGAAAAACCCGTTTGAAAAATATGACAAATTATTTGAAGAACAAGATCAAGACCATGACAATCAAGTTAGTAAATATAGAAATGAAAAACCTGTCAAAAGAAATTCTTCTTTTCAAGAGTTAGAAAAGACAGAACAAGAAAAAAGAGATCAGAACAAGGCCCAATCCAAACAGGGAACTCTCTTCATCATTTTCATTGTAGCTTCGATTGTTATTTTCAGAATGGTATCCAATAATGAGGTTATTTTTACGAATCGATTGGTTCCAATTCTAATTTTCATCGTTGTAGTCAACTTAGTATCTAAATATTTCAAAAATAAAAGGTGAGTTTAATGATCAATAATAAAAAATTAAATGATGCAGTCACATCAAGAGATGCTGATTTTGCACAATGGTATACAGATTTATGCTTGAAAGCAGAATTAATGGATTATAGTGAGGTCAAGGGCTTCATTATTTACCGTCCATATGGATATGCTATTTGGGAAAACATTCAAAGCTATCTAGACAAAAGATTTAAAGAAACTGATCATCAAAATGTTTATATGCCTTTAGTTATCCCAGAATCTTTATTTCAAAAAGAGAAGGATCACGTTGCAGGGTTCGCTCCAGAAACAGCGATGATTACGACTACAGGTGTTGAAGAGTTAACCGAAAGATTAATTATTAGACCAACATCTGAAACCTTATTTGGTGTACACTATCAAAAAATTATCAATTCCTATCGAGATCTACCTAAGCTATATAATCAATGGTGCAGCGTCGTTCGTTGGGAAAAAACAACACGTCCATTTCTAAGAGGAAAAGAATTTTTGTGGCAAGAAGGTCATACTGCGCATGCAACTGAGGCTGAAGCTAGAAAAGAGACACTAGATATTCTAGAGATTTACCGTAAGCTTGGTGAAGAACTATTAGCCATTCCTTTTGTTACGGGAAGAAAAACTGAAAAAGAAAAATTTGCTGGAGCAGTAGAAACCTATTCAATTGAAGCCTTGATGCATGATGGTCAGGCACTTCAATCGGGAACGACTCATTATTTTGGTCAAGGATTTGCTAAGGCTTTTGATATTAAATTCACGGACGAAAAAAATTCACTACAATACGTTCACCAAACATCGTGGGGTGTTTCAACACGCTTAATTGGTGCTGTCATTATGGTGCATGGTGATAATGAAGGTTTAGTTCTTCCTCCATATGTAGCACCAACTCAGGTCATCATTATTCCAATTCAATCTCAAAAAGAAAGCGTACAAAATGCAACCAAATCATTATTCGATCAACTGAAAAAAGCTGGATATAGAGTTTCAATAGATGATTCCAATAAATCACCTGGTTGGAAGTTCTCAGAATATGAAATGAAGGGTGTACCAGTCCGTATTGAAATTGGGCCAAGAGACCTAGAAAGAAATGAAGTGACACTAGTCACAAGACATGATCGTGAAAAGCATATTTTAAATCTAGATAACGTTTTAGATACACTACCAAATCTTTTTAGAAATATGCATGATACGATGTACCAACGTGCTCTTGAACACGTCAATAAAAATACATATGAAGCAAAAACCTATGATGAATTTAAGGCATATATCCAAAAAGGTGGATATGTTGCAATGAGCATATCAGGAGAAGATGCTGAAATACAAATTAAAAAGGATACTACAGCAACCGCTAGAGTCATTCCTTTCGAACAAAAAATTATCACAGAGAATTGCCCAGTTACAAATAAAAAAGCGACTCAAACCGTTTGGTTTGCTAGAGCTTATTAATCATAAAGCATAGGAGATGTCTTAAATGATTTTCGCAGCAGCAGTCAGTGGATACACTGCCCTTTTAGCGCTTGCACTCATGATTTTGGTCGGCTATGGGTTTGGTAAACTCATTGAAAAGATAAAATTACCAGAGGTTACAGGCTTCATCTTTGCAGGGATTTTAATGAATCTCGTTTTTACAACGATTTTACCAAATATGGGCATAGATGTTCACTTTCATGGTATTGTAGTTGCTCTTGAGCCAGTGATTACTATTGCACTTGGCTTTGTCTCCTTTATTTTAGGTACCAAGTTTTGGATACCTGCTGTAATGAAAAATATTAAGACAATTGCTAAGGTTGTTACTCTACAACTCATTATTGTTGTAGGTCTAACGACTTTATTATTCTTTGTATTTGGTAAACCTTTATGGTTTGGATTAATTATTGGTGGAGTCAGTGCTGCTACAGCAGGAGCTCCAATTATTGAAATCAGTAAAAAATACCATTCAAAGGGACCATTATCTAGATTAGTATTTTCAATAGTCGGTATTGATAATGTCATCGGAATCTCTGTTTTCTTAATTATTGCAGTCTTTGCAAATGCAATGAGACAGGGACAAATCGTCGAGTTAATCGATTTTGCAAGACCACTTGGTAAAATCGGTTTATCGATTTTAATCGGTGGGATTACAGGGCTATTACTGATTTTTCTACACAAAAAATTCTTATCGAAGTTTTTTGATGATGAAAAATATGAAACCTATTTAGTCATTTCTGTTGGAGTTATTACACTCACAACCCTGATGGGATATGTTTTTTATGTATCACCATTTATCGCATCCTTTGTCTCTGGAGCAGTATTTACTTCCGCACTCAATAAGGAAACCTATAAGTATGAAACAGCCGTAATCAACCAGTTTATGCCACCTTTAATTACTGCATTCTTCGTTATTGCTGGTGCTGAACTCTCATTCTTTGATTTATTCAATTATGGTGGTTGGGCAATTCTTTATGTCATTGCACATGCTGGAGGAAAATATATTGGAGCTTGGTTAGGTGCTAGAGGAGATAAACAAATGTCACCTTTAGTTAAAAAAAACCTTCCAACCTCATTACTAACTCAAGGTGGATTTGAAATCTTTTTAGCTGGTAGTATCCTAGTCTATATGACCATCGATCCAGCAGAAAGTGTTGAAATCAAAGCAATCGTTTTAACCAGTGTTCTTATCTTTGAATTCTTTGCACCACTCCTATTTAGAAGTTCACTATTCAAGGCAGGAGAAGCGAAGGATCACCATCATGTTGAATGTCCAATCGATGTGGATACATGTGAGATTGATGAAGGACCAGTGCATCATTAACTATCAAAAAAGAGCCAACATTTTCGTGTTAGCTCTTTTCTTTTTTGACTCTTATTTTCTTTTCAGGAACTGGATCATATTTAGGCTTAAAAAGTGGATTACAAGATAATATTCTTTTTGTAGTCAAAAAGGATGCCTTAACAAAGTTAAAGCGCACATAACATTCCTTAGCATAAGCAGAGCACGTTGGAGTGTGTCTACACTTATGATTTGAGTTGGGAGAGATGTCTCTTTGGTACCATTCAATTAACGAAATCGCTATTTTTTTCATGTTTTCACCGACCTTATTATAGCATATACAACCAGTTATGTTAAATTAACAAATTTATAACAAAACAATTTGAGTCATATAAAAATATGATATAATTAATATATAGAATATGAAAACGATTACAGGAGGTCAAGGATGAAGGAGTATAACACCAAAGAGATTCGCAACATTGCAATTTTAGGACATCAAGGATCAGGCAAAACCAGTATTTCGGAAGCACTGCTTTTTGCAGGAAAAGCAATTGACAAAAAGGGAGAAGTTGAAAGAAAAAATACAGTTTCAGACTATTTAGTCGAAGAACAAATGAAGCTTTCAAGTCTTTCACTCAGTGTTCTACCGGTTGAATGGAAGGATTATAAGTTAAACTTTATAGATGTTCCAGGTAGTGATGAATTTGTCGGTGACTTAAGTCAAGCATTAGAGGTTGTTAAGGGAGCGGTTATCTTAATTGATGCACTTAAAGGTGTTGAAGTAGGTACTGAGCGCGTTTGGCAAGAGATTAGAAAGCGCCATATCCCAGCAATTCTATATGTAAACAAAATGGACAAAGAAAATGTCAAGTTTGAAAAGGTATTAGAGGATATTCGTGAAAAATTAGGAAAAAAAGCAGTACCATTCTGCTGGCCAATTGGTCATGATGAAAACTTTGAAGGATTCGTAAATGTCATCGAAATGAAGGCAAGAATCTTTGATGGTACAGACTCACACGATGCACCAATTTGGGATGAAAAGAAGTCTAAGGTTGATGAATTACATAACATGATTTTAGAATCAGTTGCTGAAACATCAGAGGAATTGCTTGACTTATACCTTGCAGGTGAAGAAATACCTGAAGCCAAGGTTAAAGAAGCACTTCGTAAAGGTATTATGGAAGGCGAACTGACTCCAGTTATGGTTGGTAGTGCTACAAAGACTATTGGAGTAAGAACTTTACTCAATATGTTAGTTGATTATCTACCAGCACCAGATGAACTACGTCCACTTACTGGAAAAGATGCTAAAACAGGTAATGATGTGATTCGCCATACACATGATGATGAACCATTTTCAGCATATGTCTTTAAGACAACAGTCGATCCATTCCTTGGACAAATCAATTTCTTAAAGATCAATTCAGGAACACTCAAGGTTGGTCAAGAAGTTGTTTTATCCAATAAGGGTGAGCCTAAAAAAATTACAAACGTATTCATTCCTCGTGGAAAAACACAAATTGAATGTGCATTATTTCACGCAGGTGATATAGCTGCTGTAGCAAAACTTGAAGGTATCGAAACAGGAGATACATTAGCTGATCCAAAAAGCCCAATTGTATATGATGCTGTTGAATTACCTACACCAGTTATCTATATCGCAGTTCATCCAAAAAACAAAAATGACGAAGATAAAATTTCAATGGCACTTCATCGATTAAATCTTGAAGATCCAACCTTTGAAATCAAGAGAAACAAAGAAACTTCTCAGCTCCTTCTTGGTGGAATGGGAATGACCCATTTGAATTATGTCTTGGAGAGAATGAAGAACATGTTTAAGGTTGATGTCGATATCGATGAGCAAAAGATTGTTTATCGTGAAACGATTAAAAAACAAGTTCAAGCAGAAGGAAAGCATAAGAAGCAATCTGGTGGTGCAGGACAGTATGGTCACGTATGGATTCGTTTCGAACCATCACCTAACATCTTTGAATTCCAAGAAGATGTATTTGGTGGAGCCGTACCTAGAAACTACTTCCCAGCGGTAGAAAAGGGCTTAATTGAAGCCTTCGAACATGGTCCTCTTGCAGGATTCCCAGTTATCAACGTTAAAGCGACTTTATACGATGGATCATACCATCAAGTCGATTCCAATGAAATATCATTCAAGCTTGCAGCAGGTCTTGCATTTAAGGATGCTGTAAAGACTTGTCAGCCAACAATTTTAGAACCAATCGTTAAGGTTGAAGTCACCATAAAAGACCAATTCGTTGGTGATGTCATGGGTGACATGAACAAGCGTCGCGGTCGTGTTTTAGGTATGAACCAAAGCGAAGGATTCCAAGTCGTCATCGCAGAAGTTCCAGAGGCTGAAATTGTTAAGTATGCAATCGATTTAAAAGCAATGACTCAAGGCAGTGGTTCATTTACACGTGAATTCCTAAGATATGAAGAAGTTCCACACATGCTAATTGATAAAATTGTAGAAGCTTATAAAAAGTAATCTTACACAAGCCCCTCTAATATCAATTAGGAGGGCTTGTTATGCTTTGTGAGATTTGTCGAAAAAAAGTAAAAACTAGTAAGAATATATTGAATCTTTTCTCGCCAGAAATTCATCATATCTGCGAGATGTGCTACCAAAAATATCCACTGTTGATGAGATCAGATGTTTTACCGGTTGAAGGAGGTGTTGCAACACATCAATTGATGTCAGCGAGATATTATTCAATCAAACCCATTGCTTTTATGTCTTTTTTGAAACCCTATTATATAGATTTCTTAAAGCATCATCAAAGCAAAACACTTCTTGTATTTGATATACTAGATGAACAAACCCTAGAAATAATGGATTCTCTAAAGCTTGGCGATTTATATGTAGTCACGCTTTATGAAAATATATAAGAAAAAGGAGAAAAACTATGAAATTCGAAGTATTAGGAAAAAATGGTTTTACACCAACAGATGCTATCAAAGCATACGCAGAAAAAAGATTATACAAAGTCGTTTCCTTTTTTGGACCAGAGGTCATTAGTGAAGTAAGAGTTGTTTGCAAAGTCTACAAGGATCACCACAAGATTGAAGTCACGATTCCTGCGAGAGGAACTGTACTTCGTGCAGAAGTTTCTGATGTTGACATGTATGCAGCAATTGATAAGGCGAATGATAAATTGGTTGCACAAATTAGAAGACATAAAGATAAATTGAAGCACAATCTTGAAAAGGAAGGAATTAAGCAAGCCTACAGCAATGAGTTTGATGCTGAATCATTAGAGAAAGACATTCTTGCAAGTCAACTCGTCAAGAGCAAGAAGGTTGAATTAATCCCAATGAACTCAGAGGAAGCAATTGCTGCTATGGAACTTTCAGGACATGATTTCTATGTATATTTAGATAAAGAAACTTCAAGAACCAATGTGGTCTACAGAAGAGATGATGGGGACTACGCAATTATTGAAACACAACCTTTGTAAGGAAGCGATATGCTTCCTTTTTTTTATGTTATAATTGAATCAAATAAAAAAATCTAACATTTGAGGCGGATATGAAAGCAAATATAAAAACAAATATAAAACCAATCTCATTTATTCTTTTATCAATCCTATATCCCTTTATTTTAGTAGATCTGATGCTAGATACAGTCGCTCCATGGAATCCTATTTTTTATCCTTCACCATTTTTTCAAAACAATTGGATTTCATTATTGATCTTAATTCTGGGATTCACAGGACTTCTTTATTTAGGACAGTCGGTTCATAATGATAAAAAAGAGGAGAAAAATGTATTTTTTAAGCTCATTTTCTCCAATGTGATTTCATTAGCGTTATTACTATTCATGTGGATATTCTCTATCTTCTTTATAATCTTACTTTGGGGATCAAGATTTGCATATTTTCCTATAGTTTATATAATCTCTTTTCCTGGCTTATTTACAGGACTTCATTACCTATACACATTCAAATTGAAAAAAAATGAATTTTCCTTTAATTTTAATATTCTTTTCTTATTTTTAGGTGTTGTTTTACCTGTAATAATCTATGGTTTACTTTCTGCAGCTATTCTATAAATAAAAAAAACTGCGGATGCAGTTTAGTTTAAGTTGAAGTATAGGAATAACTCAATGAACAAATAGGTAGTCATTGCACTGAATATAATATTTGATATGTAATTTTGAAGCATGATTTGTATGCTTCTTTTTTTATTTAAATGCGCTTTTAAAATAAATATACTCCACAAAATTGAAACGAAGACAATAGCAATTATCATGATTATAATGGGAAGCATGGTTTGAATTTGATTGGTGATAAAATATAAAACGAGAGTCAAACTCGAGATGATGTTTAGAATTACTATGTCATGCTTCATGATGATAGCCCAAACTGATTGATCTTTTTCTGAGTAATCATTTTGGTATGGTTGGAAGAATTTCGTCAGAAAAAAGAGTATACCTAAAGAAATCAGCATAAAAATTAGCGAAATGTGATACATCCCTGCAACTCCATAGCTTAAATGGGGATGTGTTAGAAATAATACGCTATTCATTGAAAAAACGATAACTACAATCATACCAACAATTGTGATGAATATTCTTAGTAATCGGTTCATAGACTCTCCTTGAAAATCAATTTCATTATACCACGGTAAGATTTGAATTCCTTTTTCTACGACTGTGCATAAAAAAACAGGTGCAACCGCACCTGCATTTCATTGATTATTTAACTGCTTTTTGATATAAAGCAGCAACTTGTTCCCAATTGACTACACTAAAGAATGCAGAAACATAATCAGGGCGACGGTTTTGATAGTTTAGGTAGTATGCATGTTCCCATACATCAAGTCCTAAAATTGGTGTTCCATCAGCGAGTGGTGTATCTTGGTTTGGTGTTGATAAAACCTTTAATGATTTCTCAGGTGTTACAATCAACCAAGCCCATCCGCTTCCGAATCTTGTTTTTGCTGCATTTGAGAAAGCTTCTTTAAAAGCAGCAAACGTACCGAATACATCATCAATTGCTTTTCCTAATGCACCCTTTGGAGTTTCTCCGTTATTGACCTTAAGGAGTTGCCAGAAGAATGTGTGGTTAAAATGTCCACCACCATTATTTTGTACTGCAGTACGGATATCAGCAGGCACTAAGGATAGATCAGCGAGTAAAGTTTCAAGTGGTGTTTTTAATTCTGGATGCTTTTCTAAAGCCACGTTTAAATTTGTAATGTAAGCTTGATGATGCTTTGTATGATGGATTTCCATCGTTTTTTGATCAATGAATGGCTCTAATGCATCGTATGCATAGCCTAATTTTGGTAATTCGTATGTCATAATAGTTCCTCCTATAATTTATACCCTTATCTTACCTCTTTTAGGTTACTAATTCAAATCATTTGCGTATATATATTAAAAAAAGTCTAAATTAGAAATAACTTAGACCTTCTTAAGATAGGATGATATTTTATCCATGTCGATATCAATATACATGGTTTGTTGGTTTTTAATCGAGACCTTATATCCTGGAAGTCCTGGTATCTTTTTAATGTTTTTCACTAGTGTATAATCTACTGGAATGCTTGATGATTCTCTTTGACTAGAAAAATATGCAGCCAGCATACAAGCCTTTCTTAAAATTGGTTCGTCTAGCTTTGATCTGTTCACGATGACATGTGCACCAGGTGCATTTTTTACGTGAAACCAATAATCATCTTTTTTTGCTAGTTCATGTGTAATATATTCATTTTGAAGATTGTTTTTTCCAATGGTGTAAATGATATCTTCATCTTGAATGCGGAGCACATTAGGCTTACTTACATGCTTTTTGTTATGAACGACCTTAGTTTTTACTGCCTTGTAACCATAGGGTGTTAAGTCTTTTTCTAAATCCTTAAGTGAATCTGTAGTTGCAAAACTTAAAAACCCTTGAAAGTCATTGAAAAGATCAATTAAATCATCATTTTGCTTCATTTGCAACTCGATATGCAATATACCTCGTTTGCCCTTTTGATATTGCTTAAAGAATTCTTGTGCATTTTCATTCAATGTCTTTGTAGGATCTAACGGTACAATTTCACCTTCAAATTCAAGAGAAGAACGCTTTTCATTCAAATCATAACCCGATTGATAGATAAAGTCGCCATACGTCTTTTGCTTAAGTTTTTCTTCTGTATCAGTAAGCATTTGTTCATATTGAACTCTTTTTTTCTCGTATTTTTTAATTTGCTTATCAATGAATAATTGATGAGATAAGAACGATATTTTTTTCTCTTCCTTTTGATCATCCATCATCTCTGAAATGGAGTCATAGTATTTCTTTTCGTGAGTGCTTTCAAATATATCAAATACGTAATCTCTTTTAGATGTTAAATCTCTAGTAGGCTTGCATATAATCGCTTCAAGCTGCACTTGATTCTCAAACAGATAGCGTGCAAGAAATGGTGAAACCCCCATATAATTTTCGACCAAGTCCTTTGGTGAATGGATCTTTTCATAGTCAATCGATAAAAAGGATTTCTTATCGGTTGGGAAATATTCAAAAGAAGCCTGTGGAAGTAGTTGTCTTCCTTCTTCGAAAAACATTTTTTTCAATGTGTCAATAATGACCTTGTCTTTGATAAGAAGTAAATTTGAATGTTTTCCCATTGCTTCAAAGACTAATTGTTTCGCTACAGGTCCGTCAATAAAATCGTAAACTGTAAAGTTCAGTGTGATGACTCTATCTGTTTCATACTGAGTCACATTTTCTAAAATTGCGCCCTCTAAATTTTTTTTCAAAGTGTTCAAAAATTGAGAAGATGCTTGGTTTTGAGTTTGATGTTTAGAGAGATGAATACCAAAACGATTAGGGGATAAATAAATCATCAAATGCTTTCTTTCACCACGTAGATAAAAGACAAAAACAAATGAAAATTCATCATTTTGATAGATCTTTTCTAACCTAGCTTTCACTAAATTTTGATTCAATTCTTTAATTAAATGGAATATAAAAAACCCATCAAACGCCATAAGTCACCTCTTAACCATTTTAACACATAATCATTTGATTATTTCCTCCTGTAAGCGTTCTTTTCATGCAAATATCCTCATATCTATTTACACCCTTAGGTTTAT